>JAGXLR010000190.1 GCA_018334555.1 Desulfobacterales bacterium | reverse complement strand
AAGATTTAATTTTTATTTTATTTTTAGGATATTGGATCATTTTTTAAATCAAAAAATTTGAAACCCTCCGGGATTTCCAATTTCACCGCATCTACTGCGTCAAATGATGTCTCGCATAGGCGCCTATAGCTCGACATCATTTTCCTTGTATCTGCGGCAAACTTGAAAATCGCTCAATTTAGGTCTTACTTTTATTCTTGCTCTTACTCTTACTCAAAAAAATGGGTACAAGTTCCTTAGAAGTGTTCCCCCCGGAGCGCGCCCGGGACCGAGCTTTGCAGTAACTTTTGCGACAGGTTAAAGGCACTGAGACGATTCATCCAATTTTGTCATTTCGAGCGGTAGCGAGAAATCTTTAACAAACAAGATTCCTCGTCGCTTTTGCTCCTCGGAATGACAGCAGCGAAAGCATCTAAAATAATATTAAATATTGTCGAGTTCCTTAGAAGTGTTCCCCCCGGAGCACGCCCGGGACCGAGCTTTGCAGTAACTTTTGCGACAGGTTAAAGGCACTAAGGCAATAGGGCACTAAGCTTTTGATTTTTTAACCTAATACCCAATACCTAATATCCGAAGTTACTTAAACCTAAATCGAGCGTTTCAAATTTTTGAAAATTTTATTTTTATTTTATTTTTATTTTATTTTCAGTTTATTGGATCATTTTTTGATCAAAAAATTTGAAACGCTCAATTTAGGTTAAAAGTCCAATATCTGTATGGCGCTTCCATACCTCGGAATTTCACTTACAGCCAAGGTTAGATAGATGCAGAGATAAGAAAATTTCATGGATTCGTAAAATCCGGAATCATGTTTATATTTACCAACTAAGGTAATATATAGCACGGGTTGTCTCTGTCCGCAACGCGAATACCTTTTAGGTTATAGTATATGAGAAGCAAAGCCGCATATCGCCGGATTTCGGCATAATTAACCGCTTGCCGGCCGTTTTAAGGCTCTGGGAGTAATCGGATATGGTCCAGGAAGCCCGGATTCGCCATCTGATTGGTGTGCCGCCCCGTGACGGCGCCTATGTATTGTACTGGATGCAGCAGGCCCAGCGGACCGAGTATAACCATGCCCTGGCATTTGCGGTTCAGGTCGCCGATGAACTGGCGCTCCCCATTGTCGTCGGATTCGTTCTGATCCCCGATTTCCCCCAGGCCAATCTTCGCCACTATCAATTCATGTTAGAAGGCATCGCCGATGTCCAGGCAAGCCTTGAAAAAATAGATGTTCCGTTTATCATTGTTTCCGGGGAGATGGTGGCCTCCGTCGTCAGGCTGTCTGAAAAAGCGGCATGGGTGGTAACGGACGTCGGTTATTTAAAAATCCAGCGAAAATGGCGGGAGCAGGTGGGCGAATCCCTCGCCTGTCCGTTTACAGCGGTTGAAACCGATGTGATCGTTCCCGTATCGGCCGCCTCGGCCAAAGAGGAAACCGCCGCCCGCACGCTGCGCCCAAAAATTTTGAAGCTGAAGGATAAATTTCTTGAGTCCATTAGCCCCCCGCATGGCCGGGGCCGTCCGAACGCCCTTCCGGAAGGGGTCGAGGAGTTGGTTGACCCCTTGTCTCTGCTTTCAAAAATCCCGGTAGAAACGTCGGTGTCTGCAGTATCTGCTTTCAAGGGGGGCCAGCAGGCGGCGAAGATTCGTTTGAGCCGGTTTGTCGATGAAAGCCTCGAGGATTATGAAGAATCCGCCAGGAACCCGGTGGTCCCATGCCAGTCGGATATGAGCCCCTATCTGCATTTTGGCCAGATCTCACCGGCAGCCGTCTATAAGGAGGTAAGCGCCTCGGACGCCCCTGATGCCGCCAAGTGGGCCTTTCTCGAGCAGTTACTGGTCCGCCGGGAATTAAGCGTCAATTTCGTGTATTATAATTCCGGTTATGACCGCTATGAGACCGCCGTTCCGAGATGGGCCCGCGAGAGCCTTCAGGCCCACCGGCCGGATCCCCGGCCCTACCATTATAGCCGGGATCAGTTCGAACAGGCCGCAACCCACGATCCCTACTGGAACGCCGCCCAGACGGAGATGGTTGTTACCGGTAAAATGCATAATTACATGCGCATGTATTGGGGCAAAAAAATTATCGAATGGACGGAGGATCCGGTGGAGGCCTTTGATCTGATGCTCTCGCTGAACAACAAATATGAATTGGACGGCCGGGATCCCAACAGCTTCACCGGCGTGTCCTGGTGCTTCGGCAGACATGACCGGGGATGGCAGGAGCGGCAGATTTTCGGCAAGGTTCGCTACATGAATGCCCGGGGCCTGGAGCGCAAGTTCAGGATCGCCCGGTATGTGGAGCGGGTCAATGCCCTGACAAAATAGTCGGGAAACCTGATGGCTTCGTAAAAACGGTTTTTGTTCAAGCACACGAACTATTGGAAAAGAATTATGAAATATATCGACAGCCATCTCCATCTGGACCATATTCTAAATAACCGGCCCGAGTGGGTCGACTGGATGCAGGAAAAGGCGTATTTTCCAGTATCCTGGGCATTTGCCAAGCAAGTGGGCAGCGTCTCCGACGTAAAAAACTATCTGGCCGCCAAGGTATCGACCGTGCGGGAACTCAACCATTTTCGGCTACCATGCCGGTTTCTGGCCGGAATCCATCCGCGCAATATCGTCCCGGAATTAAAGCCCGAATCCGTGCGGGAGCTTATCCTTCCATGCCTGGAGATGCCCTTATGTCTGGGCATTGGGGAGATCGGCCTTGAAACGGCGGGTTCGCACGAAACCGAGGTGCTGCAGGCCCAGCTGGAGCTTTTCAAAGAGGTTGCGGATCTGGATAAGGTATACGGCATTCATACGCCGCGTGCCAACAAGGCGGCGGTTACCCGTAAGACCCTGGATATGCTGACCGATTATGAGCAGATCAAGGATCGAATCGTTGTGGACCACTGTCTGCCGGAGACGATTGGCGATGTGCTTTCCTCAGGGGTCTGGGCGGGGATTACGATTTCGCCGACCAAGGCTTCAGAGGCGGATGTGCGCGCCATGATCAGCCGATATGAGGACCATATTCCTGAAATGATGATGAATACGGATTCCGGCGCCAGTTTTTATGAGGATCTCTACCAGTTTTCCCGGCTGGAGGATATCGATACAGGGGTTCGCGAGAGCTTGACGCGGTCCAATGCCGCCCGGTTCTTCCGGCTGCCCATATACTAAAGGGCTACTGCGACTGCCTTATTTTCAACGACCGCATCCGGTTGATGGCCCCGGCCAGGTCAAGGGCCCGGAACCTGGCGGACTCTCCGGTTATATAGGGGGTTAGGGCGTCCAGGCCGTCTCTGTGGATATCATCGATAACCCGTTCGACCAGGGCTTTGAGGCTCAAACTGCCGTTCATGTATTTTGTGGCATAGTAAATCGCGTGGGCAATGGCGGTGGTCTGGGAGTTATCCACCAGCTGCTCCAGATCGGAAATATCGATGCTCTCATTGCCGAACTGGATCTCGTTGAGCCCGCGGCCGGCGATTTTGAGCTTATTATGGCCTTTATAGGGGTTGAAACTCTCCGGCAGCGGCGTCCGGCTGCGGATGGCGCCGAAATGACGGCCGCCCTCTTCCCACCGGTCCGTACCGGTTTCCATGGCAATCGCCCGGGCCGCTGCCGTGACATCATGGGGCTGATACTCGGTCATCTGGATGGTATGATCGGCCATGGCGAAATAGTCCCCGGAGCCGCCCATCACCAGAACGGTTGATATGTTTTTGTCCGCATACAGCTGGCGGACCTTATCGATAAACGGGGTGATCGGCTCCTGCGCCTTCTTGACCAGCTGCTGCATCCGGTGATCCCGGATCATGAAATTGGTCGCCGAGGTGTCCTCATCCAGAAGGATGACCTCGGCGCCGGCCTCCACCGCCTCGGAAATATTCGCCGCCTGAGAAGTGCTGCCGCTGGCGTTTTCCGTCGAAAATTCGGCGGTCTCCTTCTGAAAGGGGAGATTGTTGATAAACGGAGAGATATCCGTTTTTTCGATACTTCTACCGTCACAGGCCCTTATTTTTTGCGTATTCTCAACGGTTATGGCGAGCTCCCGCCCGTCTCCCGGAACATGGTTATAAATGCCCAGTTCTATTGCGCTCAATAGGGTGGACTTGCCGTGATACCCCCCGCCCACGATCAATGTCACGCCGGCGGGGATCCCCATGCCGGAAACCCGCCCGGCGTTGGGGAGCTCCAGGCTGACGCGGTAGGCGGCCGGAGATTTAAAGGCAATCGCATCTTTTTCAGGCATGGGACGGGGATCAATGCCGCTTCGCCGCGGCAGAAGGCTCCCGTCCGAGACGAATGCGATCAGGCCGCGCCCGGTTAATTGGGATCTCGCGGTGTCGGTATCTTCGGCGGTCTTGATATGCCGGTAAAGCGCATCCGAATCCAGGTTTTCATGAAAAATCGAGTGGGAAACGATTCGGGGCAGCTCCTCAAAAAACATGGCCTCCGCCTCACTTCCGGCGATTTTTCGGCCATGCGCCGGCAGCCCGATCCGGAATCGGGCCTCGACGAACGCGTCCGTTATCACCATCGAGGTTCGTTCAAGGATTTCCTGTCCCGGCCCATCAATCGCGATCAGGCCCCCTTTGCCCGTACCCCGCCGGCCTTTGGAGAATTTTCGGCAGCAGGCAAAAAACCGGCGCGTCAGAAAATCGCAGGCGGCAATCCGGCGACTTCTGTTTTGGGTGATCTCCGGGCCGAGCCCCGAGGCTTGCCGGTCCACCCGCACGCGTGCCCGACTGGGCGTGGCAAACGGGTCCCCCTGGATGTGGTCAAGAAACAGTTGATAATGGGGGAACCGGTAGTTGCCCTTGATGTCTTTGTATGCCTTGTAGCCCTTGCCATTGATTCGTTGCAGCTCGGCTCTTAATTGTTTTTCCGGTGTCATAGGGAGCTTTCTCTCGCGGATTAGAATTCGTGCCCGCACCGTCTCAGGCGCTAGGCCACTGGGTGATTGGAGGTTTCGGAATTTACAACCAGGGATTTAACGATATCCAGAAGCGGGGGCTTTAATTGACGCCATTTCGGGTTGAGGGCTTTTTCCTCGTACCAGGTGAAATCCACCGCCACATACTGTTCCGGTATGGTATGCTGGGCATTTGCGCCGTAATTGACTTCCGGGTAGTATTCCACGTAAACCATCCGGTGCGGATCAATATTAAAATCCCTGACCACGCTGGTGACAATATGGCCGGCACAGCTGCGGACGGACATTTTGCTGTCAGCGACATCCGTGGCGATAATCATATAGGGCCGAAGAAATGAAACCGTGGCTTCCTCACCCCGGGAGCGGTCATAAATCCGCAGCCAGCATTTGCCGCTGGCAAGCTTTAGCTTGCCGCCCCAGCCCTGCCATGAGTATATGTCGTTATAGATCAGCATTGCCATAACAAATTAAAAATAATCAGAAGTCGGCGACAACGCAATAAGACCTAAATCGAGCGTTCCCGTTTTTTGAAAATTTAATTTTGATGGCTTCGTAAAAAGTCCAATATCTGTGTTGCGCTTCCGTCTCCCGGAATTTCACGTACAGCTAAGTACGCTGCATCCCTCGGGATTTTGCGCGCCCCCGGATCTTAACTGGGCCTTGAACTTCCAAGGAACTCGACAATATTTAATATTATTTTAGAAGCTTCCGCTGCTGTCATTCCGAGAAACGAAAGTGACGAGGAATCTTGATTGTTAAAGATTTCTCGCTACCGCTCGAAATGACAATGCGGACGCTTTTCAGAGTTACTTTCTGCAAAAATGG
>JAGXLR010000189.1 GCA_018334555.1 Desulfobacterales bacterium | reverse complement strand
AGGTTCGAATCCTACACGGCCCACCACCTACATAGGTTAAACTTGCGTCCCCATCGTCTAGCCCGGTCCAGGACACTGGCCTTTCACGCCAGCGACAGGGGTTCAAATCCCCTTGGGGACGCCACTTAATAACATTTTGCCTCAAACCTGCATCAGGTATATGGCCGGTTGAATGCCGTACTGGACGGGATGATAGCTTTTTTTAATGGTCCGCACGGGCTCGCCGTTTTCATCGGTTTCATTTAAATCCAGCAGCTTATCCGCTTTCAGGTGGTTTTGTCTGTTTTTTTTGAGCAGGAGAACGACAGGCAACGGGTACTCCTTGCTGGCACCGCTTTGGTAAACCAAACCGACCTCCCCGGTGTTTAGTTTAACCAGAGAGCCTACCGGGTAGACCCCCATCATATTGATAAACCATTTAAGCAGCACAGGATCGAAATCTTCTCCGCTTTTGGCGAGCATAAAGCCCAATGCCCGGTCCGGGCTCAAAGGGGTCGGCCGATAGACGCGGGGACTGGTCAGGGCGTCGTAGACATCGCAGATTTCGATGATCCTGCCGAAAAGGCTGACGGGCTTTGACCAGTTAACCGAGGGATATCCGGAGAGATCGTATTTTAAATGATGTTCAAACGGCGGGAGGATGATTTTGGCGATCAGGTCCCGGTAGGCTTCCAGCTTAAGGATTTGTCGGACGCTGTTTAATGAGTGCTGTTGGATCTTTTTGTATTCCTGGTCATTTAGCTGTCCCGCCTTGTTGAGGATTTCAATGGGGATGTCAATTTTTCCAAGGTCATGGAACAGCCCGCAGATGCCGAGTCTTACCAGGGATTTGCGGGAAAGCCCGATGGCATGCCCCAGACAGATGGAGGTAACCCCCACGTTAACGGAGTGGGTGTAGGTGTAGTCATCATAGTCGCGAATCGTGGCAAGACCCAGAACGATACTTTTATCCATAAAAACGAGATCCGTGATGTCCTGGACCACGCGGACGGCTTTGCGAACACCGGCCCGATGATCGGCCTTTATTTTCTGAACCACTTCCTTTAACGAATTATAGGCGTGACAATAGGCGTGATAGGCAAGTTCGGCTTTCTGCGAGGCTAAGAGGTCCTGCCCTTTTGGGGGGTAAATGATCTCCACCCATTTAAACCGGTCTTCTGCGAGGTATTTTCCTATCCATTCCAATGGATTTTCCTGCTTTTGGGCTTCAATCAGCAGACGGGCCAGTTGATAGGCCTGCGAATAATTAATATCAGACATTGTGGGATTGAATTTCAGCCCATACAAGGACAGGTTCTCGAAAAAATCGAGTATCGTAAAAATCGTCGCCGCGGTCTGCTGTTTCAGTAAAAGCTTTTCGCCTTGAATAAAAAGCCTTTCATGATGGACCTCAACGCTTAATTCGGAGCTTTCCAGGAATAGCTCCCGGCTGATTTCAATAAACTGTTTTGCCGCATTGACCGTCAACTGATTATTGGCTTCATGTATTCTTGCGGTTTGCAGAAGCCGATTGAAGGAAAGCACGAACGCTTCGTTTAAGGAATCCAAATCATCAATTAGTTGTTGGCTTGTTTTAGGTGCGTTTGCTTGATCTGGCATTCAGCATCTCCTCGGCATTGCGAACGGCCCGTCGAATGGGCGGGGACATACTTTTTGAGGCTTTGCGCAGGAGGTGTTGGGCATCCGAATTGTTGGTTATCATCAGCGCCATGGCGGCTCCCAGGCGATGGGCGCCTCGGCGTCTGCCGATATGCCATGGATTGGCGAGCAGCTGATGCGACAGGTAGGCCTGCGCAGAATCGCCTCTGCAATGGCCCAACGCCTGGTAAAGCAAAAGCAGGGATGGGCGATGACGGTTTTTAAAACGGCTCTGGGCCAGATAGTTCAAAATCGCAGTTTCAGTTTCCTGGTCTGGTTTTTGAGCCAGGAAACTGAATACGGTTTCTCGTATTTCGGCTTTTTGGTCCTTGATAAACGGAAGCAGTTGATCATATAATGGCGGGGATTTGCGAGATAGCGCCTGAACCGCTGTTTTACGCAGGGAAAAATCGGTGGAGCGGGTGGCCTCGGTAATAACCGGGATAACATCCGGGTTGGGTATGTATCCCATTACGAAAATGGCGGTTTTTCTGATGGCCGGCGCGGTGTGCCGGGCTAAATGGATCAATGGACGCGTGTCGTTTGATGCGTGGTGCTTTATTACGCGGACAAGTATCGTAATAATCGTATTATCTTTGATCCGGGGAAGCATCTGGCCGATGCTGATCGTAGACTCCGGCCGGAGTTGGTACAGCATTTTTTCCAGGGACTTCTTTTTTTTATAATCCCCGGCTTTTATTCCGGGCAGGGCGTCGTTTAATATCGAGAGCACCTGGGGGCCGGAGATCGTCAACAGAAAATCATCCAGATGGGCCAGCGCCCAAGTGCCGGATTTTTGATAGGTTTGGCGAACCTGGCGCAATTGGGCCAGAAATTTTGCCGCATAAAGAAATTCCCCTTGGGCGATGGTTCGTTTAAAACTTTCTTTAATGATATCGAGCACCGTGGCAAAATCTTCGCTTTCCCGCTGCTCCTTTAATATGACCAGCAGGACATCGAAGACATCCTGGTCAAAATCCCGGTTTTCCTCTTCTTCAACCAGCTGGTAAACCCGTTTGACCTCTTCAGGCAGGAGCCCAAGAACTTCTTCTTCATTTGCCCCATCAAGAATCTGTAGGGTTTCCTCGGCCCCATGAAAGCCACCTGCGGATTCCTCCGAAGGCTGCTCATTTTGGTTGTCCGTGATTTTGAGGCCTTGGAGGTCGATCAGCTTTTCATTTTTCCAGATCGCATTGTTGGTTCTGTACTTGATATTAGGCAGTTCGGCTTCCCAGAGGCATGTTACGATATCCCCCTTGCTCTCCTCTTCAAGCACCCCCTGGTTTTTCAGAATATCTAAAAATACGACGAGTTCCTTTTGTTCCATTCCCTCCGAAAAAGAAAGCCATTTAAGGCCATCTCGAAAACAAAGGTAGGCGGGATTGTTCTGCAAATCAGGATTCAAATAGACCCTTTGACCCTGAAACAGGATTTCGCCTTTGCCCATTTCCAGTACAAGCGCCCCATAATTGCGTGTATAGCCGCTAATATAATGATATAGCTCTGTTATTGATTTTTGGGAGATGGAATGATTGATCGGATAGAATGCGGTGTTTTTGGCGGCCAGAATCAGTTTATCAACAACCGTTTTTGCCTCTTGCAGTTGCCTGTCATCTGACCAATCAAGGGCTTTTGCCTGCTGACTCATATAACAAGCCGATAGTTTTATATTATTTTTATAACCTTTATATTAATCGAAGAGGTCTCTTATCACCATCTATAATTTTTTTATAGCATAAATTAAACAGTAACTAAATACCAATCTATTGCCTCCCTTATCTGCTAAAATTTTCAGTGTGCGCCTTGACATAGGTCTATAGTGAGTTATTTTATTATCGTTTCAACGCTTCCGTTTTAAGGCTTGACCGACCCGTACATCTATTACTTTAAAAATAAGGACGGTTTGGGAATGGGTTTCCGGAAGCGTTCATTTCCTTTATTGCCTGAAGCGCCATTTGGCCGATCCGGCGTAATATAGCGTTATTTAATTCAATATCCATTAACCGGGGAAGCCGTTTGATGAAGGAAGATGATATCAAAAAGATAGAGGAGACAGACGCATGACAGCAAAAATGATTTGTTATGGCCAGACGGCAAGGGAGCATATGCTTAAGGGGGTCAATACGCTCGCCAACGCAGTGAAGGTAACTCTCGGGCCAAAAGGCAATAATGTCGTTTTGGAGAGGCGCTTTGGCTCGCCGACGGTCACAAAAGACGGGGTTACTGTAGCCAAGGAAATTGAAGTTAAGGGGAAATATGAAAATATGGCCGCACAGATGCTGCGCGAGGTGGCGAGTAAAACGAGCGATGTGGCCGGGGATGGCACCACCACGGCGACGGTGCTTGCCCAGGCCATTTTTACCGAGGGCCAGCGGTTGGTGGCGGCAGGCGCCAATCCCATGGCTTTAAAACGCGGTATTGACAAGGGTATCGTCGCGATTGTGGAGCAGCTGAAAAAACTCTCCAAGCCGACCAGGGATAAAAAGGAAATCGAACAGGTCGGAACGATTTCAGCAAACAATGATGAAACCGTGGGCAAAATTATCTCCGATGCCATGGAAAAGGTGGGCAAAGAGGGGGTAATAACGGTTGAAGAAGCCAAAAGCATGGAGACCCATCTGGAAGTGGTTGAAGGGATGCAGTTTGATCGGGGGTATTTATCCCCCTATTTTGTGACAGAGGCGGAAAAGATGACGGTTGATTTGAGAGACCCCTATATACTGCTTCATGAAAAGAAAATTGCCAATATGAAGGATCTGCTGCCGCTCCTTGAGCAGGTGGCCAAGATGGGAAGGCAGCTTTTGATCATAGCTGAAGATATAGATGGCGAGGCGCTTGCCATGCTTATCGTGAATAAGCTGCGGGGGACGCTTCAGGTTGCCGGGGTCAAGGCGCCGGGATTCGGTGACCGGCGAAAAGAAATGCTTCAGGACATTGCCGTTTTAACAGGCGGGCAGGTGATTTCAGAGGATATCGGGGTTAAGCTGGAAAGTGTCACGGTGGACGATTTGGGTACCTGCAAGACGGTTCAGATCGATAAAGACAATACCACGATTATCGAAGGCGCCGGCAAAAAACAGGACATAGAGGCCCGCATCAATCAGTTGCGCGCCCAGATCGATGAGACCACATCCGATTATGACCGGGAAAAACTTCAGGAGCGGCTGGCTAAACTGGTCGGCGGCGTGGCGGTGATTCATATCGGGGCGGCGACGGAGACCGAGATGAAGGAAAAAAAGGCTCGGGTTGAAGATGCGCTTCATTCCACCCGCGCGGCGGTCGAGGAGGGGATTGTCCCGGGCGGCGGCGTCGCCCTGGTTCGATGTATTCAATCGCTTGATAGCGTCGATGCCAAAGGCGAAGAAAAGGAAGGGATTCGGATTTTAAAGCGTGCCCTTGAAGCCCCGCTCCGCCAGATTGCCGAAAACGCCGGCCTTGAGGGTTCCATCGTTTTTAACAGAGTGTCTGAAGGAAAGGATGACTTCGGTTTTAACGCGGCCACCGAAACATATGAGGACCTGGTCAAGGCGGGGGTTATCGATCCTACCAAGGTCGTCCGGTTTGCCATCCAGAATGCCGCATCGGTGAGCGCTCTGATGCTGACGACCGAAGCGATGATTGCCGAGAAGCCGAAAAAGAAACAAAGTGAAGCCACGCCCGGCGGATATCCGGAGGATATGGAGGACCTGTATTAATTTAGCCCCACATCACTGCGTATGATAAATAAAGCCGGATTTTTCATTGTTTCGGGATGAAGTCCGGCTTTCATATGTGGACAAATATTGTTTGGGCAGGTGGCAATCATTTGATATGAACACAAAAGGAGGTATGGGCCGGGTCCGTTTTAGATAACTTCAACCTAAATTGAGTGTTTCAATTTTTTGCTGCCGATATGATCCTGAACTTCCTGAGCGTATGGCGCACGGCGGTTTTTTGGGCAATTCTTTGCCTGGCGGGGGTGATCGTATATGCAAATACGTTTCACGCCCCGTTTGTATATGATGATATCAACTACATCACCAAGAACGATCCCAATGTCCATATGACCGAACTCTCCTGGGAAGAGCTGCAAACCGCCGCCTTGGACGGAAAACCCAGGAACCGTCCCCTTGCCAACGTAAGCTTTGCCCTGAACTATTATCTCTTTTCCC
>JAGXLR010000188.1 GCA_018334555.1 Desulfobacterales bacterium | reverse complement strand
TCAAAACAGATTGAGGTGGAAACCCGCCCAGGCAATGTATCAAAGCAAAGGGGTGAACGCCCCTTTATAAATTCATCCGGTGCGGTGTAAAACCCATCCAGCCAGTCAACCAGTGGGACTGTTTCCGCATAGGGTAGCAATATATGCTTATCATAGCGCTGCAGTCGGCCGCTTCCGGAAATAAAGTAGGCGCTGTTATAAACACCCCCCGCCTCGAGCTGCTTTAACCCCCCGGATACGAGCAGCGCATCCGGACCAATGGCCCGCATCAAGGATTTAAAAAACGCCCTATCCACCCGGGACGATGAATTAAGCGTCGTTTCCGGCCAGACGATAATTCGCGGGCCGTCTTCACCGCCTTTGCCTTGGCTCATGGACAGGTAGGTTTGAACCCTGTTATAAAAGCCCATCCCGCTCCAGCGGTCTTCCAGGCTGAAGTTCCCCTGGACCAGCGTGACGCTCACTTTTTTTGTGTCTTCTTCAACCGCCCGGATATCAGATACCCGTAATCGACCGTACCCAATGACACCGGAAAATATAACGGCCGCCAGGCAAACCACACCTGCAATACGACGCCAACCCGCGCCTTTATCCCGTATATCCTTTATCAGGATAAACAAAAGACCGTTAACCATGACGACAAGAAATGTCAACCCATATACACCTGCTAAATCCGCCGCCTGAACAAAGCTTTTGAACGGAAAAACCGCATAGGCGATATTCCCCCACGGGATAAGCACCGGGATAGACTCCTTTAAAAATTCAGCCGCCACCCACAATGACGGAATCACCGCCGCATAAAAAACAAGCCGGTCCCTTTTTAAATAGCCGTACGCAACGCTGAAAATCCCATAAATGGCAGCCAACGGCAGCACAAGGCATATGGAAAAAAACAAACCGGCTTTTGCCCACTCCAACCCATAGTGCCGGCAAAGCGCGATAAACATCCAGTGGCCCATTGTCCCGGAGACAATGACCGCCCAGAGGCCGCCATAAATAAGGCGCTGCCATACATGCTTTGATTTGTCCAACGCATAAAAGAACGGGACCAGTGAAATAAACGAGAGGTACCAAAGGGAGGCTTTGGGAAAGGAGAGGCTGTATAGAAGGCCTGAAATAAACGTATACAGAAAAGAAATCATATATTGGGGAGTTCTATCCGGTAACGATTAGAATAGTTATAAGTGAAGCCATAGAAGGCACCAGTTTCAATTTGTTTTCTGTTGTAAATATTAGTTACATGAAAGGTTTGGCTTTATTTTGATCCGGGCCTGCCAACGCCAAAGTAGGTAAATCCGAGGCTTGATAGGTTCTGGGCGGCGTAGAGGTTGCGGCCGTCGAAGATGACCGGTGTTTTAAGGGCGTTTTTGATGCGCTCAAAATCCGGGTTGCGGAACTGGTTCCAGTCGGTGACGATGGCCAGGGCATCGGCATCCTCCAGGATGCTGTATTGCTTGGTGTTGATATCTACCAGACGATTGCCGGAGAAGAGGTCCTTGGCAGGCTTGCCGGCCTGCGGGTCATAGGCCCGGATGTGCATGCCAGTCTGCGTTAATTCATTTATGATATTGATGGCGGCAGATTCCCGGATATCATCGGTATTGGCCTTAAATGCGAGGCCCCATATGGCAAGGGTTTTTCCCTTGATGCCGCCCTTGTCCTCATAAAAGGCCTTGATCTTTTCGGCCAGCATCCGTTTTTGGTTTTGGTTAACCCGGTCAACAGCATTCAACAGCTCCGGAACATAGCCATGATCCGAAGCCGTATGGATCAGCGCATTAACATCCTTGGGAAAGCAAGACCCGCCGTAGCCCACGCCGGGATAAATAAAATGGTAGCCGATCCGGTGGTCGGAGCCGACGCCCATCCGAACATCCTTGATATCCGCGCCCACCTGTTCACAGATGTTGGCGACCTCATTGATAAAGGAGATCTTTGTGGCCAGCATGCAGTTTGCCGCATATTTGGTGAGCTCTGCGCTGCGTATGCTCATGAGGAGAAGCTTTTCCCGGCTTCTGGCAAAAGGAGCGTATAGACTCTCCATCTCTTCGGCCACATCCGGATTGTCGGTTCCTATGATGATGCGGTCCGGTTTCATAAAATCACTGACCGCATCGCCTTCTTTTAAAAATTCCGGGTTTGAGACCACGTCGAATGGGATCTCAAGCCCCCGTTTTTCGAGTTCCCCGGAGATGATGGCGTGAATGCGGTCGGCGGTTCCCACCGGCACCGTTGACTTGGTGATGACGATTTTGGGCTCTGTCATTACTTGGCCCACCTGCTCGGCCACCCGATAGACATAAGATAGGTCGCAGGAGCCGTCCGCCTGCGGCGGGGTGCCCACGCAGTTGAAAATAAAGCGGGCATATTTGATGCCCTCGGCCAGATCGCCGGTGAAATGGAGGCGCTCTTCTGAGACGTTTCTCTGAACGATATCCTCAAGGCCGGATTCAAAGATATGGATCTTGCCGCTGTTTAGGGTATCTACCACATTCGGGTTGCTGTCCACGCAGATCACGTGGTTGCCCATTTCCGCAAAACAGGCGGCGGCAACGAGTCCGACATAACCGGTTCCCACGACACAAAGATGCATAGGGCGGCCTCCGGGAAAGAATTGGGGTATGTAGATGTTGGTGCCTGGGACGAGAATCGAACTCGTACGAGGACTCAGCCTCAAGGGATTTTAAGTCCCTTGCGTCTACCAATTCCGCCACCCAGGCACAAGGGCTGCTTTGAATGCTGTATTATCTTTTATACCTTTAGTTGTCAAGCTATCTTCAATATTTCAGGGGAGGTCAGGGGGAGGTCTGGCTTGTCAAACCCACAAAGTTTTGTTAATAGATCGCCATGCAGCAGTTGAAAATTGACTCCCAAATTATCCTGGCATCCAAATCGCCGCGACGGCAGTTTCTGCTGAAAAATGCCGGGATCGAATTTACGGTATACCCAAGCCGCATTAGAGAAGCCGACTTTGCAGTTACCCGGCCGCAGGCATATGTCAAGACTTTGGCCGAAGCCAAGGCGGATGATGTCGCGGCTCTGTATCCGGATAGCTGGGTGATCGGAGCGGATTCCATTGTGTGGGCTGACGGTCAAATCCTTGAGAAGCCGCGCTCAGTTGATGCGGCGAGGGCCATGATGGAGCAGCTCAGCAGCCGAACCCATTATGTGTTTACCGGATATGCGTGCGTCTGCAGGGCTAAGGCGCATCAGTTTTCCGATGTGTCTGAGACGGCAGTGACATTTAAAGAGTTAACATCTGCAGAAATTGAGTGGTATATTGCCACTGATGAGCCCTATGACAAGGCCGGCGGATATGCCATCCAGGGACTTGGATCGTTTATGATCCAGCGGATTGACGGCTCTTACACCAATGTCGTCGGGCTTCCCCTTTGCGAAGTCATGGACCATTTGATTAGGCAGGGCGTCATTGTTCCGGATGCACAGAATAAGAACTATAGATAATAAAAAAAACAGGTAAAATTTCTATGTTCGAACCGTTAGAAAGAACCAATCAGCGGATCCGCGAGGCGGCAGTCGCCTGTGGGCGCGATCCGAAAACGGTGAGGCTGGTAGCGGTAAGCAAAACCGTACCGGCCGAGCGCATCCGTCCGGCGATTGAAGGCGGGGTTGAAATCCTGGGAGAAAACTACATCCAGGAGGCCGGAGATAAAATTGAAAAACTGGCTGATGCAGATGTTTCCTGGCATTTCATCGGCCATCTGCAGTCAAACAAGGCAAAATTTGCGGTTCGCTGGTTTGATATGATTCACACGGTGGACAGCGTCAAACTTGCCAGGGAGATCAACAAGCAGGCGGCCAAGCATGATAAGGCCCAGAATATACTGATCCAGGTCAACATCGGAATGGAGGATGCCAAATCCGGAGCGACCGAAGCGGACACGATTTCCCTTATACGCGAAATCAGCCCGCTTGAAAATATTTCGGTAAAGGGCTTGATGACCATCCCCCCCTTCTTTGACGCACCGGAGAAGGTCCGTCCCTATTTTAAAGCGCTTGTCGCGTTAAGGGATAAAATCGCCGCTGAAAACATCCCGAATATTTCCATGGAGGAACTCTCCATGGGCATGTCCGGAGATTTTGAAACAGCCATCTGCGAAGGGGCGACGCTTGTCCGCGTCGGCACCGCCATATTCGGGGAGCGCCAATGAAAATGCTGCTTCACATATGCTGCGGGCCCTGCGCCATTTATCCCGTGCAGGTCCTTAGGGACAAAGGATTTGAGCTAATGGGTTTTTTTTACCGGCATAACATCCATCCCTATACAGAGTGCATGAAACGAGAGGATGCCGTCCGTCAGTATTCGGAAAAAAGCGGTCTGCATGTCATATACCAGGAAGGCTACGACCTTGAGGGGTTCATTCGGAACATGGTCTTCCGGGAATCCAAACGCTGCCGGGTCTGCTATCACGAACGGCTCAAGGCCGCCGCGCATATCGCCAAGCGGGGGAAATTTGACTATTTCACCACTACCCTTCTTTACAGCAAACAGCAGAATCATGAGCTGATCCGCGATATCGGGGAATCCGTGGGAAAACAGATCGGCGTCCCGTTTTACTATGCGGACTTTCGCGAGGGCTGGCGGACTGGCATCGAACAGTCCAAGGCGATGGGGCTTTACCGGCAGCAGTACTGCGGCTGCATTTACAGTGAGAAAGAGCGTTTTTACAAGCCGGAACCGGATGCGTCGTAATGTTTGGCAATTTCATCTATTTCATTGTTGCACTGCTCATCTACACCACCTATCAGCCGGTGTCAGAGCCGCAGCTGGGCTGCTTTTACTCCCTGATCCTATTTTTGGGGCTGATCGCGGTTTTTGCCGTCGGCACCCGGATGGTTTTCAAATCCATTAACGACCGGATCGGGCGGATCGATTTCGCCCGCCTGGACTATCAGTTCAATTCCGCCGTGACCCGTCAGTCGGTAATGGCAATTTTTATCTATGCCATTGACATCTATGTGTTAAATATCGGCGTATGGCTCCGGCAGATCCCCCTGTTCAAATTTTTCCCGACTTTTGAAGCCCTGTGCTTTTTAGGGGTGTTTATATTTTACCTATGCCTGGTATGGGGGTTTTCGTATAAAACTCATACCAACCTATACAAAACCGGCGTATCCCGAAAAGATCATATCCTATCCAATATCACCTTTTCCCTTCCGATTCTGCTACCCTGGTTTCTCCTCTCCATTACGGCGGACATTATAAATATCCTCCCTTTTGAACTGCCCAAAAAGATGCTTATGTCCACTGAAGGCCAGATTATCTATTTTTTGGGTTTTCTTGTCATTATCGCCATTATCGGTCCCTCGCTGGTCCAGAAATTCTGGAGATGCCGTCCGCTGGAATCCGGGCGTATGCGATATCGCATCGACCTTTTATGCCGAAAGGCCGATATGGCTTATAAAGATATCATGATCTGGCCGCTTTTTGGCGGCCGAATGATTACCGCCGGTGTTATGGGGCTGATCCGGCATTTCCGTTATATTCTGGTCACCCCGGCCCTGTTAAACTACCTGGAGCCTTATGAGATCGATGCGGTCATCGCCCATGAAATCGGCCATATCAAAAAAAAACACCTTTTGTTCTACCTTCTCTTCTTTGCCGGCTACCTCATCCTTGCCTTCTCAATTCTTGATTTTACTACATACATCATCATTTACGCGGAGACGGCTTTTGGATTTCTGGGGCGAAACGGAAATACCTATGCCACATTCACCTCCATCTGCTTCAGTATCATGATGATTGCGATTTTTCTGGTTTATTTCCGATACATCTTTGGCTATTTCATGCGTAACTTTGAGCGTCAGGCCGA
>JAGXLR010000187.1 GCA_018334555.1 Desulfobacterales bacterium | reverse complement strand
CGCCCATATGCAGCACAAACCGGGAACGGATGTCGCCCTGCTCAATGCGATGATGCATGTAATCATCGAGGAGAATCTGCAGGACCGTGAATTTATCGAGAATCGCACGGAAGGATACGAGGAGCTTGCGGAAACCGTCAAGAATTACCCGCCGGAAGTCGGTGAGGATATCACCGGTGTCCCCAAAGATGAGATAATCAAGGCGGCCCGCCTGTTCGCCAACGCTGAAAGGGCTGCCGTCCTCTACGGCATGGGCATAACCCAGCATACCACCGGCACGGACAACGTGAAGAGCGTAGCGAACCTTCTGATGCTGACAGGCAATATGGGCAAGGAGGGCACAGGCTTTAGCCCGTTGCGGGGCCAGAACAATGTACAGGGCGCCTGCGATATGGGGGCCCTGCCTAATGTTTTCAGCGGTTATCAAAAAGTAGACAACCCGGAGGCAAGGACTAAGTTCGAGTCGGCCTGGAACTGCAGCGGTTTAGCCGATAAACCGGGGATGCCGGTCACTGAAATGACAGCGTCTATATCCAGCGGGGATATAAAGGCGATGTATATCGCAGGTGAGAATCCGCTGATGAGCGAGCCTTCACTGAACCATGCACGAGAGGAAATGCAGCAGCTCGATTTCCTGGTCGTTCAGGATATTTTTCCCACCGAAACAGCCATGGTGGCCGATGTGATCCTGCCCGCAGCCGCTTTTGCGGAAAAAGAAGGCACTTTTACCAATACGGAAAGACGGGTGCAAAAGCTGCGCAAGGCTGTCGATCCACCCGGCGAGGCCAAACCGGACTGGCAGATCATTGACTCGGTGGCCGAACGGTTGGGTCATCCCTTTAGTTACCAGAACCCGGCCGATATTATGGACGAGATCGCCTCGGTCACACCCATCTATGGCGGTATCCACCATGACCGTCTTGAGGGAGAAGGATTACAGTGGCCGTGTCCCGACAGGGAGCATCCGGGTACGACCATCCTCCACAAGGATGGCTTTGCCCGTGGACTGGGCAAGTTCCATGGGGTTGAATACAAGCCACCGGCAGAGGCGGCCTCCAAGGATTACCCATTGATCCTGACCACCGGCAGAGTCTTGGAAC
This sequence comes from Desulfobacterales bacterium, assembly GCA_018334555.1. Taxonomy (GTDB): domain Bacteria; phylum Desulfobacterota; class Desulfobacteria; order Desulfobacterales; family Desulfosalsimonadaceae; genus M55B175. Next base: position 4,746 of record JAGXLR010000187.1, on the reverse strand, counting down.
ACTGGCATACCGGGAGCATGAGCAGAAGATCCGACGTATTGGACGAACTAAGCCCGAAGGGGGTCCTGGATATCAATCCTGGCGATGCTTCAAATATAGGCGTCGAAAGCGGGGATGTGGTAACGCTTACCTCCAAACGCGGCAGCATTGATGTGCCTGTGAACATCACCAGCAAAATGGCGCCGGGTATAGCCTTTATGGCTTTTCACTGGAAAGAATCGCCGGCTAACGTACTCACCAATGCCGCCCTGGATCCCATAGCTAAAATCCCCGAGTTTAAGGTTTCCGCAGTAAAGGCGGTGAAGAACTAACGACCGGGAAGTGCTCGATAGAATAGCTGGGGGCCCTAAATAATGGGAGGGCTCCCAGTTCCCAGTTCCCAGTTCCCAGTTCCCAGTGGCTGCAGCATCAAATTTCTTTTCCTGAAGGCCCCCTGCTTTTTTCACTCCTGCAAGCAATTTCATAGGAGACGCCTCATGATTAGAACAACCGTTGACCCTGGTGCCTGCGGTTTTAAAACCACAATCGAAGCCGCCACCTCGGATATGCAAACCGTACATATCCATATAGAAAGCGAATGCCCCGACATTCAAAAAATTGCCGAGACCCTAAAAGAGATTGACATAATAAAAGAGGCATTCGGTAAAATCGGTACCACCCGGGTTTATGAACTCGCCGCTCAACACTGTAAACATGCTGCCTGTCCGGTTCCTATGGCGATTATCAAATCGGCGGAAGCGGCGGCCGGCTTGGCATTACCCAAAAATGTGACGGTTACGCTTGAAAAAATTAAAGATTGATCGCTTCGTAAAAAGCGATTTATTCCGCTGGTGCGGTATTTTTACAGAAAGTAACGCTAAAAAACATCCGCATTGTCATTTCGAGCGGCAGCGAGGAATCTTTAACAATCAAGATTCCTCGTCGCTTTCGCTCCTCGGAATGACAGAGAGTTAAGCTTCTGGAATATTAATATATATTTTCAAATTACTTAGAAGAAGGTGGTTTAGGGCGGCAAATTAACACAAAAAAAGGGCTTGCGAGTGACCAGACCCACAAACCCTTGATCTCTTTGGTAGGCGCGAGCAGACTTGAACTGCTGACTTCTACCGTGTCGGGGTAGCGCTCTACCACCTGAGCTACGCGCCTGTTTGATTAGCGTTATTTAATAATATGACACGGAAAAGTTGTCAAGAGTAAAAACTGAAACACCGTATGACGAAACGAAGCTATTTCATCGGGGGAATCTTTCTGGGTGCCGCCCTTTGCTGCGGTGTCCTCATGGGGGCGATATTCGCCATGGTTCGTGACCTGCCGCAAATTCGGGCCCTTGAAGATTTTTCGCCGTCCGCCATCACACGGATCTACTCGGCGGATCATGCCCTTTTAGCGCAGTTGTACAAAAAGAAAAGAGACCCCGTCCCCCTTTCAAAGATTCCGGATAAACTTAAACAGGCCCTTATCGCTACGGAAGACCGTCAATTCTATGAACACAGCGGGGTCGACCTCAAGGGGATTCTGCGCGCCATTGTCCATGATATAATGGCCGGAGAGTTCGTGGAGGGTGCCAGTACCCTAACCCAGCAATTGGCCAAGACCCTGTTTTTAACCCCCAAGAAAACGCTCGAGCGAAAACTCAAGGAGGCATTCCTGGCCTTTCAACTGGAACGCCGCTATACCAAAGATGAAATTCTTGAACTCTATCTGAATCAGGTCTATTTCGGCAGCGGGGCATACGGCGTGGAAGCCGCCGCCCGGAGATTCTTCGGAAAATCGGTCAGCCGGCTAGATATCGCCGAATGCGCCCTGATCGTTGGCCTGCCGAAAGCGCCTTCCATATACTCGCCACTGGTCAATCCGGACCTGGCGATCAAAAGGCGCGATGTGGTACTGCACCAAATGCTCGAGGTGGGCGCAATCAGCCGGGAACAGTATGAAACTGCCAAAAACCGGTCTTTTGCTCCGGTCCAAAAACATGACAATGAAACCAAAGCCCCATACTTTGTCGACTATGTAAAGAAGACGCTGGAAGAGAAGATCGGTGCCGCCCGTTTATACACCGACGGGCTGACGGTTCAGACGAGCCTTTCCTACAAAATGCAAAAAGCCGCCCAAAAAGCGGTTCAGAAGGGCATCGCCGAACTCGGCCGACGCATGGAGGCCCATGGCATTGAAAAACCGGACCCCCAGGCCGGGCTGATCGCCCTTGATGTCTCCACCGGCAGGATCCTTGCCATGGTCGGCGGCAAAGACTATTACAAAAGCCCGTACAACCGGGCCACTATGGCCAAACGGCAACCGGGATCGGCGTTTAAACCGATCGTCTACGCCCTTGCCATCGAAGAGGGGTTTTCGCAGAATACGCTTCTGCTCGATGCCCCGGTGGCTTTTCAGGGGGCCGACCCGGACGTTCAATGGCGGCCGGAAAATTTTTCAAATACCTATCAGGGCGAAATAACGCTCCGTAAAGCATTGACGCATTCGGAGAACATACCGTCGGTGCGCCTGATGGAAAAACTGGGGACCGCCAGCGTGGTCGCTTTTGCCCGGTCCCTTGGAATCGAATCAAAACTTACCTCGAATCTTTCGCTGGTACTGGGCACATCCGAACTCACCCTTCTCGAGCTGACCTCTGCCTATAGCGTATTTGCCAACCAGGGCCGATATATACGGCCCACGCCGGTCACTCAAATAAGGGATAAAAACCGAAGAATCGTGTGGCGGCCGAAGATAAACAGACGGATAGTCATGTCGGATGCCGGCGCAGCCATTGTGGTCGATATGCTCCGCGGCGTCATTGATGAGGGCACGGGGAAAAAAGCCCGCGGGATCGCCCGGCCTATAGGGGGAAAAACGGGGACCACCAATAACTATAAAGACGCCTTGTTCGTCGGCTTCTCACCGACCATAGCCGCCGGTGTCTGGGTGGGCTGCGATGACTACACGACGCTGGGGCGTTATGAGACCGGCGCCCGGGCCGCCCTGCCCATTTGGAAGGATTTTATGAAAAACGTTTTAAAAGATCGACCCTACCGTTTTTTCGACATGCCTGACAATGTGGTCCGGCGGCAGATGGACCCCGATACCGGAGAGCTCTTTTTCGATACCCCGAAGCATGTAACCGCCCTCTTCCGCAAAGAAGGACGCCAAAAGGATTGAAGGACGGTATAGGGTTCGATAACAATAAAATGCTTGATCAACGCAATAAGAGGCGATAAAAATCCGGATATGATCCGCAAGGCCAACATAGAAGATATTAAAACCATCCATGCCATGCTCAAATACTACGGTGACAAGGGAAAACTCCTTGCCCGGCCGTTGAGCCTTTTATACGATCATGTCAGGGATTTCTCGGTATTTGTCGATCCTGCCACCAACCAGATAGCCGGCTGCTGTGCATTGCAATTCTGCTGGGAGGACCTTGCGGAAGTCCGATCCCTGGCCGTCGTGGAGAACAGACAGGCGGAGGGCATCGGGACCCGGCTCATTGAAACCGCCTTTAAAGAAGCCCGGCAGTTTAAAATTAAAAAACTTTTTACACTGACCTACGAACTTGACTTTTTCAAAAAATTCGGCTTCACAGTCATAGACCGATCCGAACTGCCCTTAAAAATATGGGCGGACTGCATCCACTGCGTGAAATTCCCGGACTGTGACGAGATTGCCATGCTAAAAATCCTGGAATCGCCAAACGAAAAGTCTTTTCCTCAGGAGTAAATGAGATTGTAGTACAGCGGCGGATAAAACCAGACCCAGGGCCTGGGAAGAATCCGTTGGGAGCCTACGGTCAACCAGAACATCTCCGGCTTTATCTCCCTCAACTTTCCGCCCTCCGGCGGCACCGCATGGGAAGTATAGGAATAAGAGACCTGAAAGAGAAAGACCCCCTCCTTTCCCTCATTGGTCATCAGGTAGTTCTCCTTGAACGCCTTGACGCTCATCCCGTTGTTCTCCGCCAGCCGGTTCATTTCCGATCTGGAGAGTTTGATCAAAACGATTTTTGTCACGCCCCGCTCCGAATAGCGTAACAGGGCCCGGGATTCGCTGCTGGAGACATAAACAGTGGTAATACACGGAATCCGGCGAAAAAACTGTGCGGCGACAATTGCGGCCGTGCGCCGCCCCCCCACCATGTCCGGCAACCCATAGTATTCAAAAAACTTCTTCTGGATATCCTCTGCATACTTTTCACCCTTCTCATAGATATCCTTGGAGATGTAGCGAAGACGTCGGGCCATATCTTCAGCCGCCTCAGTAATGGGCCAGTCGATACGTACGTGGAAGTGAGAGAGCTGATACCGGTATTTTCCCATCGGCTGAGACGGGTCCCGCTGGATAAGCAGCGCGTAATCGACGGGCAGTAAATCTTTCAAAAAATCGAAAAAATGTACCGATTCCAAAAATTTCTGCGTGCGATCGAAGTCGTTTTTCAACGTCAGGGTCTTGGAGCGGAGCAAATTGGTTTTTGTCGTTCGGTTGGAGTCAAAAAAACGGATGTATTTTTTATGCTGTGCGGGGATAAAATCCTCGAGAAATATCAAAAGAAACGAATTCTGGCAGTCGTATTCGACCTTGGGAATCCGCGCACGGGGCTTCAACTCTTTTCGCTCGACAAACGGGTATGGAATTCCCCGTTCCCTGAAATTCTCATATGAATCCGTCAGCGAACTTTCTAAAACGAACTGATCCAGCTCATCACGTAAAAGATTATAGTATGATCGCCGTAAACGATTGGCTAGACTTTTCCCC
>JAGXLR010000031.1 GCA_018334555.1 Desulfobacterales bacterium | reverse complement strand
GGAGAGAGACATTGATGTGGCCGCACCGGGCGGTGATTTCTCAACCGACTTAAATGCCGACGGCTATGTTGACGGGGTGCTGAGCACGGACGGGGACACCTCGTCGGGGGCTATCCAGTATGTGTATACATTCTATCAGGGCACTTCAATGGCCGCGCCACACGTGAGCGGAGTGGCGGCGCTGATGAAATCGGTGCGCCCCGGTTTGACACCGGACGGATTTGATGGTTTTCTTCAGTCTTTTAAAATAGTTAAAGATCTCGGTGCCAGTGGACGGGATGATATATACGGTTACGGCATCATCGATGCCAGGAAAGCGGTTCTTGTCGCCCGCGACGGATCGGTGCCGACAGTCCTGAATATCAGCCCGGCGACGCTAAACCTGGGGACCCTTGCAGGCAAAGCCACGTTAACCGCCACGCGGGTCGGAAGCGAGGCGTTATCTGTCAAAAGCGTATCGGACGATGCCGAGTGGCTGAAGGTTACGCAATCGGAAACCGATGAAAGAGGACTGGGCACCTATACCGTGGCCGTTAACCGCAAGGACCTTTCAGAGGGCATCTACAATGCCACAATCACCTTTGTCTCCTCGGAAAATACGGTCAACGTGCCGGTCAACCTGCGGGTCAGCAGCACGCTTTTGCCTCCTGACGCCGGTTTTCACTATATACTGCTGGCGGACAGCGAAACGGATGAGACCGTGGCGCAGATATCGGTTGAAGGCAAAGAAGGCGAGTATGAATATCGGCTGACCGATATCGAGGCCGGGGAGTACCGGATTTATGCGGGGACGGATTCGGACAATGACTACAGCATCGGTGATCCTGGTGAGGCCATTGGCGCCTATCTATCCACGGACCAACCAAAAGTCTTGACTCTTAGGAGCGACCGATCCGGACTGGATTTTGTCACCGAGTTCAAAGTCAATATTCCGGAAGGGGAAGACGCCGGAAGGGCGGCCTCGATTGGCCGAAAGGACGATAAAATTCTGAAAAAGAGGACCCCGTGATGAAAAGAATAGGGCTTGTTTGCCTGCTCATTCTATGGGTGGGCCTGCCAGCCGGCTGCACCCACGCCGATGCCCCCGAAAATCGTAGGCCGCTGGCTGTGCAGATGATTTATAAAAGTACTGCGTGCGGAAAAATGGTTGACACCTTGAAGGATAAACCGCAAGCCCGTTGGATTGCGGACAGGACCGACCTAGAAGTGCTGTTTAACCGGAGGGACCGCCGCCGGATCGGCGCCCGGCCGCCGAAATGGGTGGAAAGCTTTAACTTCGCGGATTCCGGGATTCTTTTCGTCCGGATGGGGCAAAAACCCACCGGCGGATACCACCTTGAGTACATCCCCGGCAGCGCGTACATATCCAACCAGACCGCAGAGGTAGGACTCCAATGGGTGGCACCGGCCCCCGATCAGATGGTTACGCAAGTCATCACGCAGCCCTGCATCATGCTTAAAATGCCGAAAGCCGATTTTAGCCGTATTCACATACGGGACGGGCACGGTGAGCTGAAGACGGCGGTCAACCGCGATAGATCGGATTAAAAATGATGATGGCTTCGTAAGAAGGGGCCTGAAAAAATCACCCCCTGCGACGAGAGGGGACTGCCAGACTCAGATATTCTTTGTTATCCGCAAACATCAACCCCTTATCAACCATCAATTTGAGAAAAGAGCGGACCTCTTGCGCTGAAAACTGTGGGAATTGTTGGAGAATCGCATCAATCCGGCGGCGGTGCCCGCAAAACAAGTATATTTTCCGGGAAGTGCCGGTTAAGCGGTGATTTTCCGGATTACTATCGGACCTGCGTTTTCGGATAATCAAAAAATCCCCCCCGTCCTGAAAGCTTAGGATGGGGCCGGCGTTTGGGTCCGTATGCAAACCGAAATAGGCCCTTCGCCACTCTTTGACCGCACGTTTTACCGGCTGCCAGAGCTTTTTCTGATACTGTTTATCGCCCCGGTAATCCTGAATCATGAATCGAACCCGGCAGGAAATAGCATCCGGAAATAGTATCTTGTAGTTCGGATGGTTAAATACCGCCCTGATGCCGTATGGCTTCGGGTTTTTCCATACCGGGCTCTGGATGCCCAGCCAGAATTGAACGATTCTCAACGGATAGAACAATCGTGCCGCCTGAATCGCCCGCAGGGTCTCTTCCACATCGGTTTCATCGCTTCCCGGAAATTGAATAATGAGGTTGGATTTGTGCTTGATGCCCAAGGCCTCCAGGTTTTTCATGATTTCCAGATTCTCCAGCACCGAGGTCCCCTTATTCAGCTTCTTTAAAAGGTTTGCACTCAGGGCCTCGATGCCGACCTGGGTTTCCGCCGTTCCGGCACGGGAAAACGCCTCCAGGGTTTTTTCATCGGTGGATGCCCGAATTTCGGAAAAAAGATGGAAATCCTTGTTCAAATCGGCCAGGCTTCTGAAAATGGCGCGGCCTCTGCGCGGCGGCAATGCGTTGTCCATGAAGGCTATGGAAAGCAATTGATACCGCCCGGCCATCCGCCTCACTTCATCCGCCGCCTGCTCAGCGGCCTTGCTCCGGTAGCCGTTCCACTGCAGATTCAAATTGCAAAAGGCGCAGCCCCTCTCTCCGGTTCGGGGATCCCTGCCCCGCCACCAGCAGCCCCGCGAGATCTCCAGGGGCAGGGTGGGAAAAAACGCCTGTTCCGGCGAAAGCCTTTTGAGCATGGCAAAGTATTCGGAAAAATCCGGCGCCGGAAGCTCGGCCATATCCGATAGCTGCGAAAAGCAAGAATCCTCCGATAAAGGCCCATCCTTTCTGGTGACGATGCCGGCCGTCGGCGGGAAATCGGCTAGCCTCCCGCCACCCCTCAAATGGGCGACCAAACGGGTAAGGGGGATTTCGCCCTCCCCGACAACAATCATTTCGATTTCCGGAAACGCATCCAGCAAATCCCGGGCGGAATGGCCGCCGATAATAGAACCGCCGGCGATTATCGGCAAATCCGGCGCCCGTTTTTTAATCTCCCGGATAAAATACAGCGAGGATGTCAGCTGGCACAGACAAACGGAGCAGCCTGCCAGCCCCATCGCCGCCCAGTCGACCCGGTCGATGAATGCATCGGATACGTCCCTGACCCGACGGACCAGACGTTCAAAGTCCAAATCCTGAAGGGATTTTTGGCCTTTGGCGGCTTTTGCGAACAGACCGGCGATTTGATCCATGCGATCCGGATAGAGCATGGCCGCGTAAACGCACTCCGCCGTCCAGTTCCGTTCGGATATGGCCTGATAGACCGGATATCCCATTGAAGCGGCTACCTGAAGATAAAAATGATGGCATAACACCTTGAGATCCGGAAATTCGGATTTAAGATAGGCCTTTAACGCCCCCAGCTGAATCGAAGGCCGGCTAAAAATCGGCCAGGGGGCCGAAATCAATGCCATTTGATTTAAAAACGGCGTCTCTCTGTATTGCGATCGGCTCGTTTGGTCAGCCATGAATCCACCTCCGGCTTTTTTTAAACAGAAATCTTCACGCGTGTCCATGAAAAAAGCCGGAGTCAATACTTGATGGCTTCGTAAAAAGCGGTTTATTCCGCTGGTGCGCCATTTTTGCAGAAAGTAACTCTGAAAAGCGTCCGCATTGTCATTTCGAGCGGTAGCGAGAAATCTTGAACAATCAAGATTCCTCGTCACTTTCGTTTCTCGGAATGACAGCAGTGGAAGCTTCTAAAATAATATTAAATATTGTCGAGTTCCTTGGAAGCGGTTTATTCCGCTGGTGCGCCATTTTTGCAGAAAGTAACTCTGAAAAGCGTCCGCATTGTCATTTCGAGCGGCAGCGAGAAATCTTGAACAATCAAGATTCCTCGTCACTTTCGCTCCCCGGCATGACAGAGAGCTGAGCTTCTGGAATATTAATATATATTTTCAAGTTACTTAGAAGCAACAACACTTGACCATAAAAGCGGAAACAGATATAGATAAACATTATTTTCCTGAGAGGATCCCATATATATGCGCATAGACACCAAAGCCCTTTTGCGATCAAAACATTTCGCCCGTTTCGTTTACCGGTTTATCCGCATCTATTCCAGAACCTTCAGGGTGAGCGTCATCAATGAGAAACCCTGGCGCGATTACCTGGCGAACGGCGGAAGGGTTTTGATTTGTAGCTGGCATCAACAGTTTTTTTCATTTATCAGGCACTTTCAAACCTATAAGGCCTATCAGCCCTGCCTGATGATCAGCCAGAGTGCGGATGGTCAATTGATTGCCAATGTGGCAAATTTTTCCGGATGGCACACGGTGAGGGGCTCCTCTTCAAAGGACGGCGGGGTCGCCCTTGCCAAAATAATCGAAAGATTAAAAGAAACCGGGCTCGCCGCCCATATTCTGGACGGCCCCAAAGGACCGGCGGGTATCATCAAACGGGGGGCTGTGCAGATAGCCATGGAGGCAGGCGCGATGATCGTGCCGGTTTATGCAGAAGCAGACGCGAAATGGATCTTTAACAGCTGGGACCGGTTCTTCGTACCAAAGCCCTTTGCCCGATTAACGATCCGGTATGGCGATATGGTACCGCCGCCAGATCCCGCCGCTGATGCCGACGGCATTGAGGCGCACCGAAAAGCCCTTGAAACGCTCATGCGGCCGGCCTTAGCGGCATAACCCCCCATTTACCCTGCCGTCAGTTTGTCCCGGACCCTCTCGAGCTCAGCCTCGGTTTCGGTAACCAGCTCCCGGATAATCTCTTTGACGGGAAGAATCCGGTTGACCAGGCCCACGGATTGCCCGGCCATCATTGAACCATAGAATACGTCCCCGTCGATTACCGCATTGCGCAGACGATTCTCCCAGAAGGCCTCTAGCCTATGCTGAGCCTGGGTTCGTGTAATTTTGCCGGTCTCCATCTCTTGCAGCAGCTCTACCTGCAGACGGTTGAAGTCATCGGTCGCCTTGTTCCGAATCGCTCTTACCGCTACTACCGGCAGGCGCCGATCGACCTGCGGCGTGGCCACCGCATCCCGCGCCTTGGCCTTGATATAGGCCTGCTTGAAGTCAGGATGGGCCTTACTTTCCTCGGAGACGGCAAAACGCGTACCCAATTGCACACCGGCAGCACCCATTAAAAACATATGGGCGCACATCCGCCCGCTGACAACGCCTCCCCCGGCGAATATGGGCACTTCCGTTTTCTGCAGCAGCATCTGCTGGATCAGAACGGCAAGGCTGACCTGACCCACGTGGCCGCCGGCCTCCATACCTTCTATAATTAAGGCATCCGCGCCGTTATCGAGCATCCGTTTACCCACCGTCTCAGTGGCGGCAAAGCACATGGTTTTGCCGCCGTTTTCCTGGACGGAAGCCAGATCCTTGCGTCGGGGGAGGCCGGCGAAGACGACAAAAGGACACGCCATGTCCCGGACCAGCGCCAGATGCGCCTGGTATGCGGGCGCCAGGGGAATGAGATTGACGCCGAACGGTTCGTCTGTCAGCCGCCGGGTTTCCCTGATTTGCTCTTCCAAGGCCTCGGGCGGGGCATTGCCGCCGGCCAAACAGGCAAATCCGCCGGCGTTGGCCACCGCCGAGACGAGGCCGGGCTCGCTCACCCAAGTCATCGCCCCGCAGATAAATGGATACCGGACACCCAGGAAGGCCCGGCCATTTTTAAAAAATCGGTCGGCTAGCGCTGTTTGCATATATATACCCCCAATGATGACGCAGGTCACCAAATTGTATGGTATCCCGCATCCCCATCGCATTCGGGCAGGATATCGCCCACCTGAAACGTAAAGTCCCCGCTCCTCCGGTCGTTGAAATAGTGTTCAAGAGCGGTAAAAATGACCTTGAAGGCAAGCTCGTCCCAAGGGACCGCCGCCTCTTCGAACAGCCCCACATCCAGGCTTTCCTCGCCCGGGGAAAAATCGTCGTCCGCCAATACCCCCCGAAAAATCATATACATCTGGTTGACATGCCGGATATTAAACAACCGGTAGGGCGTCAGCTCGTCGAAACGCGCCCGGGCCTCTTCCAGGGATTCCCGTCGGGCCCCTTGGGTTACGGTCTCCCCGTTTTCAAGATAGCCGGCAGGGATCGTCCATTTCCCCCAGCGCGGCTCGATTGACCGCCTGCAGAGAAGAATGCGGTCTCCGCGCTCCGGAATGCAGCCCACCACCATCTTCGGATTCTGGTAGTGGATCATACCGCAGGATTCACACACATAACGGCTTCGGTCATCGCCCGCCGGTATTTTTACAGACAACAAACGGCCGCAGTTTGAACAGAATTTCATACCCTATATATATCCAGTTTTGACAATCTCGTAAAAAGCGCGATAGGCGTCCTAATTCGGCAGGTAAGCGGAACCGTCGATCAGGTTTCGGGGGACAGCCTTCTTGAATACCGGCAGAAAGCTCAATTTTTGAAAAAGGCGAAGGTAAGAGGCCGTCCGTTTATCCACCATCCGATCCACCATCAGGGCAGCCGGAAACTTGGCTACGGTCCTTATAAAATCAAACAGGACAAGCATCCTTGACAGGTCCCTGTACAGATGCAGATAGGTTCCGACCAGCGCAGCGACGGAACGGGACAAATGGAGATACTCATTTTTTACCACCAGGCCCAAATGCTGGGTATTTGACATCAGATGCAGAACGACCTGTATCCGGGTGTGCAGCCCCTCCGTGCCTTCAGCGTGCAGCTGAAACAAAAAGTTGCGGGACGTCAGCGGTTTCACGTTTTTCTTTTGCAGGGTCTGCGCCAGAGTAGCCTTGATTTCAGACTTGCGCCGCTGATTGCGCGCCGGATTCGAACTGATATTGATCAGAGCAGTGGCCAAAAGATCCACATCCGCAAATAAAGCCCCGCACACATAATCCCACAGCGGCTTCCACTTGCCCTGAAGATCCACGCAGTTGCCCCAGTCAATAAAAAACATCTCCCCGTGGGTGTTGATCAGGACATTGCCCGGATGGAGGTCGCCATGGAATTCCTGGTAGACGAATACATGGTACAAAATCGTGTATAAAAAACGCGAGGCCATCTGTCGGGAAAACTTGGGGCGCTGTTTTGCCGGTACCGCATTGACCACCTGGTTGATGCTGCCGGCATTTTCAATATGCTCCATCTCAATGATGCGCGGGGTGCAGGCATAGATTTCCGGAACATTCCAGAACATTGAATTTCGGCTGCGCTCGGCAAACCGCTGCTGGTTCTTCGCCTCTTTCTCAAAATCCAGCTCGCGCTGAAACCCCTTGGCAAACTCGTCGGCCTGCTGCTGCAGGGCTTCAAGAAACGGGGCCAGCTTTGAATGGGGCGCCCAGTAATGGGTACTGATGATGGCGACGCTCAGTACGGTTTTTCCCAACAGGAATTCCCGATCCAGCCCCTTTCGGGCGACTTTGATGACAACAGGCTTTAAAAACTCCTGGCCGTTCTCCTTCACCGGTTTCTTGGCCAGATAAACCGATCCGATCGAGCCTGACTTGATCGGGGAGGCGACATCAAAATCAAAGTAGCATTCATGGGGCTTTTTCCCATAGCTTTCCTCAAACGCCCCATAGACCTCCGCTGCGCTCATGGGAGGGACATCCTCCTGGAAAACGAGGAGCTCCTTTGAAATCTCTTCGGGCAAGAAATCGGCGTTGGCCGCTGCGACCTGGGCCATTTTGATAAAAAACGGCCCGAATTCACGAACCATTTTGGCGATAATCTGCGCCTGGCCGGCAAAATCCTTTGGGTCAGTCTGAAAAAACGGCTTGATATAGCGGATGGCCCGTACCTGCCGGCGAACAATTTTCAAATCCCCGCGGATCACCTTGACCCGGTCTCCCAGATCCCTGAAAAACGCCTTGTTTTTCCGTTTGGTGTCTTTGAGAAGATTGATAATTTCAACCAGAAGCGGCTGATAGCATCTTAAAATAATACGAAAGATTTCAAGGTTTAGCTCAACCAGGCCCTTTAGTTCCGGTTCACTGAAAAGCTCATCGAAAAACGCCCAGAATTCCCGGACCACAACTTCCGGGACTTCGATCGGGCTTCTCAATGTAATCTGATCCACGACGTAGCGAATCAGCTTTTCCGTAGTCTTTTCGTTCGGAATGAGATTGCTGCGGCGCATATAGCCGGTCACCGACCGGCTGTGCCGGGTTAAAGGATGCAGGTAGAATGCATTGAAAAGCTCATCCAGCACGCTATCGAGCTCTTCCACCGTAACATACCTATCGTTTCCAATCGTTCGTATCAACGGGATTATGGCACGCGTCACGTTAAAACTGTGGTAGGTATAGGAGCCGGTTTCTTTGATTATGAGAAACAGGTGGTCCTGAAGGACCTGGAGATGGGAAAAAACTTTTCGTTTGCCCATTAAAACAATCTCAGCCGTGTTCCTGTCGAAACGGTTATCAACTCAGGCATCCAATGCCTATGGATACCGTATAATTTCCGGCGGGCGATTCGTGGGTTTAATTTATACCATATTAAATTGTATGTCAAATAGATTTAAAACACACGATATTGTGGTTGGAACGGTATACTGAATTTATCATCCGCCCCTTCAGTCAATTCCGGGACTGTTCGTATTCCAGCCGCTGAACCGAGCGGATCTTTGCCTCAAGATTTAACAGATAGGCAAAATCCGGCTGCGTGGCATCCGGGAGGGGATCATACTCTTTTTCCTTGATGCGCCGCTTGGCCTCGGCCACATCGCCGCCGGTTTCCTCGAGCGTGCTTTCGATGAGTTTCCTGAAATAGATACAGTATTGGATGGCCCGGGGGATATAGGCCGCCGCGTCCCCGCCGGTCAGCATGCGTTCGTGCCCAAGACAAAGGATATCCACATCCAGAACCGCCAGTTGCTTCATGGAATAAAAATAATCATTATAATCGGAGAGCCATTCGGAAAATATATACCCGTTCGCCGCCATTATCCCCACGGCCTCGCCGGTAAAGAGTATTTTTTTCTCCGGCACATAAAAACTCATGGAATCCCTGGTATGCCCCGGCGTCGAGATGGCCTTCAGGCTCAAATCCGCGCCGAGTTCCACGGTCTCTCCATCAGCAAGTACCCGATCCACCGAAAACGGTTCAAAATCTGAAGTGCCCGGCACATCCTCTCCCAATGCTTTATAATGGTCGATGGCGGAGCGATTGAGCTCCCGAATCGTCTGAATGGCCCGGGGACGCTCAAGAACCCGCTCACCGGCTTCCGAACAGCAGATTTGCATCCCGGGAAAGGCATTTTTAAGCATGGCGGCGGACCCGCAATGGTCGTAGTGCATATGGGTCAGAAAAAGATAGGCGGGGCCGCGGCCGTTTGTCATCTCCCGGATTTCTTGTATGTAGCGCTCACCCATAAGCGACATACCGGCATCAATAACCGCGGGGGCCTCTGTTTTGAGAAAAAATGCAGGCAGACTGATGTGGCCAAGGGCATGGAGTTCATGCGTAATAGCGCCCGCTCTATTTATAATCATTTACAATTCCTCCAATTCTCGTCGATATCCATCCAAATTATGAAATATAGCGCATTATCCAAGAGACAGTCAATCTTGCATGTGTTGTAGACAATCAATAAACGGACGAATGACCATTGACGCCATAAAACCTGTTTGAAAAAAGCTAACATACAATTTACTTTAAAATTGACAAAGGAAAAATTTTAAGCATATACTCAAAATTATTTTACTGACAACGACAATCGGCGCTGAAAGGAGGAAATCACTATGGCACAAATGACAGATCGCATGAAGGAATTGTTTGACAATGTGAAGACCGTCGTCGTGGCAACCGCCACAACGGACGGCGAGCCCAACGCCGTCCCCGTAGGGACAAAAAAAATCATTGACGATGAAACCGTTCTGGTATCCGACCAGTTTTTCAACAAAACCCTGGCCAATATGCAATCCAATCCGCGGGTTGCCATATCCTTTTGGGAAGGCCATGAGGGCTACCAGCTAAAGGGCGCCGTCACCATTGAGACGTCCGGAAAACGCTTTGAAGAAACCGCCCAATGGGTCGAGGAGAAGAGTACCCAGGCCGGATTTCCGCTTAAATCCAAAGGCGCGGTCATCATGAAAATTGAAGAGATCTACGGGTTGGCCCCGGGACCGGGGGCTGGGAAAAAACTGGCCTGATCATACCATTGGCTCGTTCTCTGGCAAAGATGCGCCCCCGAAGAAGGAGGCCCCATGCGGACCTCCTTTTTTATTTCTCTTTGTTCACCGAACGAACAAAGTCTTCAAATGCCTGACGGGTATCGTATTTAAACCGATAACCGGTTTCCCGAATTAACTTGTCGGAGCTGGCAATCCAGGGCATGGTCAAAAGCCGCATGGCCGGCGACGGAAATTTGGTGATAAAATGCAGCCGCAGAGTCCAGGCGAGGTGATTGAGCGGATAGATAATAGACCAGGGGACCGGCAACCGAAAGTTGCCCAGCATCCTGATCATTTCGGCAAACGTCAGGGTGCCTTCGCCACCTACATTATATACGCCGTTGATGCGTTTTTTGAGCATCAGCGCCATGATTTCAATAACATCATCTTCGTGGACAAATTGAAACGACCTCGCATTGGCCGGCAGTATGACTAGCTTCTTCTTGAGCTGTTTGGCTAAAGGGTTTGCAAATCCAGGGCCCACCACGAAGCACGGCCGAAGAATGGTGACCGTAATGTCCGGATGTTGACTGACAAATGTTTGGAATATTTTCTCGATCTCTTTTTTGTTTTTGGTATATATAAAATCATCGTTTCCCCGTAAGGGGCTCTCTTCGGTAAGCGGCACATCATTGTCCGGATAAAAACCATAGGCAGTGGCCGAGCTGGTATAGAGAATATGCCTGACCCCCGCTCTTGATACCGCGGACAGGATATTTTTGGTTCCGCCCTTGTTGATATCCTCCATCAACCGTTTGTTGTGAATCGGCGGCAGGATATAGGCGGCGTGAACCACCGCATCGATCTTTTCCCGATCAAATATGTCATCCATGGATTCCCGGATGTCCCTTCGGTCAAATACATATTTGGGATGGCTCTGGCGGGGCTCATTGACATCGGTTCCCACCACGCGGTAGACCCAATCCTGCTCGCACAGGTGCGCCACCAACCGCCCGCCGATATAGCCCGCCGCGCCGGTGATCAATATGTTCATAGGTAATCCCTTGCCCTATTGGATTTGAGATTTGGCATAGCAGGTGACGCCATGACAAACCGTTTGACAAACCGTTTGGCAAACCGCAGTGCCGGTTCCCGGCCGATTCCCGAGCCGACCCCGATCACCAGGACACTTTTCCTGTCCAAATACAGCCCCCTTTTATCCAACGCACTTTAGGCTTTTTCCAGAATATGGATGCACATGGCCGCCTCCTCAACGCCGATATTGCCGCCGCCGTTTTCGGCAAGGCCGATTTTTACCCCTTCGGCCTGGCGTTTACCCGCCTCCCCGCGAAGCTGGAGCCCCAGCTCATAAATCTGGGCCAGGCCGGAGGCCCCGATGGGATGGCCGCGGCATTCCAGGCCGCCGCTGGTATTGACCGGTTTTTTACCGCCGAGCCTGGTGGTCCCGGTTTCCGCGTAGGGGCCGCCTTCGCCCACAGGGCAGAAGCCCATGGCCTCGGTCTGGTGGAGTTCGCCGTAAGCACTGGCATCATGGAGTTCGGCGATATCGATATCCTCCGGGCCCAAGCCGCCCATATCATAGGCCTGCTTGACCAGCCGCTCGCCGATATCCTCGCCGTCAAAATCCCGATCCGTGCCGGAGCCGTGAACAGAGGCCCGAATTTTTATCGGCCGCGGATCCTTCAATTTTTTCAAAAAGTCCTCAGAGCAGACAACCGCCGCAGCCGCCCCATCCCCCACCGGCGCGCACATGGCCCGGGTCAGGGGATAGGCGATGGGCTTGTCCGCCAACACATCGTCAACACTCATATCCTTCTGGTACTGGCTCATCGGATTAAGCGACCCGTGGAAATGATTCTTCGCGCAAATTGTGGCCAGTTGATGCTGGGTGGAACCGAAACGGCTCATATGCCATCTTGCGCCCATGGCATACGCATCCATAAAAATACTCCGCCCCTCGCCGGGCGGGGTCTGGCCATCGGGAATCGTCACCTGAAACATAGAGTTGGCCTTTTCCATGAGCTTGACCTGATTCTCAAAATTTTCCACATCCATACACGTGGCATAGGCGGTCAGGGATTTCGTCTTATCCGGATGGCTGATTTTCTCAGACCCCACAACCAGCGCTACGTCATACATGCCGGCCCGGATACCGGTATAGGCCAGGTGAAGCGCGGTTGAGGCCCCGGCGCACGCATTCTCCACGTTAGTGACGGGAATGGCGCCGATGCCCATGGATCGAAGCACCACCTGGCCACGAATCGAGTGCTGGTTGTCGAACATGCCCCAGAAGGTGTTGGAAAAAAACGCGGCCTGAAGATCCGCCTTTGTGAGCCCTGAATCCGCCAATGCCGATTGAATCACCTCATGCGCCATATCCCGTACATTCCTGTCCATGTACTTGTTAAACCGAATCATGCCGAGCCCAGCGAGATATACATTGGTCATAAATTTTTACCTCCCTTAAAATCAATCCTTTCTCGGATACGTATCGATAATCTTGTGGCCGGCGCCAATCGCCAGCGTATCGTTGGAGCCGTCCTCAATCAACATGGCCCTTGCATCCCGGTAGAGCTTCTCGACCAGATACTCCTTGGTCAGGCCGTTGCCGCCGAATATCTGGATCGCCTCGTGCGCGACATTCAAAGCGGCCTCTGTGCCGTGGACCTTGGCGATATTTGAATACTCCTCGGCCGGGGTGGTGGTGTTCTGGTTATAGGCAAATGCAGCCCGGGTGACCGCCCGGCTGGTCTCCACCTGCCGCAGCATCTCAAAGAGTTTAGCCTGGATGTTGGGATATTCGATGAGCTTTTTACCGCCCTGGACCCGGGTCTTGGCATAGGCTAGTGCCTCTTCAAATGCCGCGCGCGCCACCCCGGTGCCGAAAACCCCCATCATCGCCGTTGTTGTTGACAGAACGATATCCAAAAGGGCTTCATACGCTTCGGGACCAACGATCAGGTATTTTCCGGGAACTCGGACATTGTCGAAAAATATCTCCCCCTGATTCAAGTCCCGCTGGCCCAGCTTGTTCAGTGGCGCCCCTTTTTTTACTCCCGGCAGATCAAGCGGCATGGCGAATATGCCGCCGCCGGCATGTCCCATGGACGGCTCGATCTGGCAGAACAGGGCGCAGTGCGTGGCGATGGTGCCGCAGGAGACCCAGGCGGATTTCTGGCCATTGATGATATAGTCATCCCCATCCGGTTTGGCCACACACTGGGCCGGAATAGATGCATCAGAAAAAGATGGATAGTAAGGGAGCAGGGTGTCCGAACCATGATCCGGCTCGGTGATCCCCCAGCATCCGATGATACCGGCATCCTGACAGTCGCAGAATGGCTCAAGGACCTCCTCGATCATGTTCTCCTCCGGCACCAGGGAGGCCCCGAAAGCCGGAAAACTGGCCACCCCCAGGGCAATTGTCAAGCCCACACTGCCCCAGGCGAGCTCCTCGTAAACGATCGTCTGCTGCAGGGAAGTCAGGCCCATCCCCCCATAAGTTTCCGGAATCAAAATCGAATGATACCCCAAACTGTAGGCCTTTTTCATAAAATCCCAGAACGGCGAATCCCTGGCGATCACCTGCTCCGGCGTCATCTCATCAAGCTCCTTGGCAATGGGCCGCATCACTTTTTTCGCGAATTCATTGGCGTTTTTTTTAAGCATTTTGTCTTCATTGGAAAGGTTGATATCCAAATCCAGATATTCCATATAAGCCCCCCTATTTATCTTTATCTTTATACCTAGCCTCGATTTTGTCGGCATGCTTGACCACGATTTCCGGCACCTGCTCAAAGAGCACCTGCTGCATGACCTCCATGACTTCCGGGGAGTAGGCCATCCCCATAAATTCGGGCGGCGCCCACCATTCGTCCTTGTTCTTGTACATGGGCGTGCCGCCGCCGGGAAATGCCGTAAACAGGTTGGGCACGCAATTTAGCATATCCTGCTTATCCATTTCATAAGTCATGCTCTGATGCATTTCTTCACGGCTATAGTAGACCATGTCTCTCGGCGGACCCAGCGCAAGCCCGATCTTGGCATCCATATGCGGCATAAATCCCAATGCATTCAACGCAAACCCGAGGGAGCCCATCACCCGATTATCCACCCGATACTGCCAGGCGGCGGCACAGGCCCAGTCACAGGCAATCGAAAAATCCAAGGCCTTCCAGTTGCAAGACGGACCGCCGAGCTGACCGCCGCCGCGGTTTTCTTTGGCGTATTTGTTGAATTCCTTGCATGTGTCAAACCCGCAGGCCCCACAATCCCATCCCAGGTTGGAGCGGGCGGTTCTGGCGCCAACGGCCACAACGACCGGATTCTCGCCCTTTTCATAGCAGCTTTTGATGGTCTCATAGTCCCATTTGACATAGCGCATGACCTGCCCCACGGGCCCCATAACCTCGATTATCGGCTCGAGATCCTCGCCCCAGATGATTTCGACGTCCACGTCGGTTTTGCCGGTAATCTGGGGCGCCTTGTGTACGGCCAGCGCAATATTTTTGGCCACCTCCAGCACATGGTCCTGACAGTACTGGATACCCATTAAATGTCCCATTATTCATCCTCCTCATCGCTTTTTTGGGGTTTCGGGATCCACTTACGGTAGTCAAACCCACGGATAATCCGGGCCGTCTGATAGATCTTTCGGGTGTTATCCAAAACCTTGTCCATATTGATGAGATGATAATCCACGTTGACATCCACATAGGGGTTCTTTGACTTTACCGCCACCGGTACGCCGACGACCATCCCCGAATTGCGGCAATATCCCAGCTGCATCCCGGCCATGCCGATACTGGCAAAGGGGCGGGCATCGACCATCAATGTATGCGCCGTCCATAATGCGCTGCCCACCGCATAGCCCAAATCACTGACCCGGGCGGTACAAAGCGGCCCATCGATTTCTTTTTTCGACGACCGGTCGGTGATATCCACCAGGCCGTATTTCTGGTTCTTCTGTTCATAGAAATAGCTGCAGTCCAGCCCGCCCCCGCAGAGTCCGCAGCCGGCATCCAGCGGGGTTTCATGACATCTTGTATTGCCAATGAACAGGATCACGTCCGAATCGCGAACCATAACCGCCTCATAGAGGAACGGCTCCTTCCACTGCTCCTTCTGATGGGCGATCTCCTCCATTTTTCGGGCAACAGTCTCCAACTCCTCCTGGCCGTAGACGATATGGGCCTCAACTGAAGGCACGCCGCCGGCAAACGGGGCTGTCTGTGCGGAATTGAGCATCAGGCGGGCGGCCTCCAGCGCCCCTTTTTTCCGACGGATGTCCTGCGGGGACCAGGGCGTCCATTCGTTGACATATTCCTCACCTCGGAAATCGAGGTCCTCGACATATTTCTTCATTGGTCAGACTCCTATTGGGTTGATGGGTTTATCCGGCTCTTGAATGTCTCAAATGCGTAAACATTGTCCGCATCCTCGCCAAACTCCGCCTTCAACAGGCGATCCAGGTTCTTCTCGGATGCGGATTTGGGGATTTCATCCACAATCTGGAGATAGCTCGGCACGGCATTTCGCTCAAGATTGTCAATGCAGTTTTGAAAAACCGATGCCGGATCGATTTGCACGCCGTCCATGGGGACCACCGCCGCCACGAGGTCGCTTTCCCCCGGCGCACCGGAAACGGCCGGCACCCCATACACGCAGACATCACTCACATTCGGATTAACAGCAATGGCCGCCTCCACCGTCTGGGGCTGTATAAAATCGCCGGAACGGCGCAGACCGCCGCCCGCCCGGTAATCAAAGAAAAACCATCCGGCCTCGTCGGTATGGCCCATATCCCCCGTATGCAGCCAACCCCCCCGGGTTTTTTCCTCCGAGGCTTTTTTCTTGCCCAGATACTCGACCTCGGTTTTCTGTCCTATCATGCGAAAAATGATTTCCCCGGTTTCAAACGGCTCACACGGCGTCCCGTCTTCACGTACCACCTTCATCTCCATCAAGCCCTCGAGCGGCTTTCCGAACGAGCCGATGGGCCCTACTCCCGGCGGCTTATGGGCGAACCCCCCCTCGACGGCGCCATACCATTCATGAATCCATACGTTGAACCGCCTTTCAAATGACTCCCAGATAGCCGCCGGCGTGCCGGCGCTCAAGACTACCCGGACCGGGTTATCGGCGTCATCGGCTCTTTGCGGCTCGCTATAGATGCCCATCATCATTCCGCCCAACAAAGAAAAGGTCGTGCATCCATATTTCCGGCAGATATCCCAGATTCGGCTTTTAGTGAACCGTCGGCTGATGACACAGGGGATATTTAGAATCAAAGACGGCACAAGGGTTACCGCCTGGGCGTTCCCATGGGTCAGGGAAAGGCCCGTATAGAGTCGATCCTGCTCTGTATACTGCCATACGAAAAGGCCCAGCTGGGCGAACTGGCTCATCCGGGAGCCCTTGACCACCACACCTTTCGGGTCGCCGGTAGTACCGGATGTATAGATGATCTCAAAGGGCATATCCGGATCCTCATTGGGGGCATCCGGGGACGGGGCTTGTGGGCCCTCCAGAATTTCATTCAGGGACGGAAAATCATCGCTGACCGAAACATTCATGCCGTCCTTATAGGCAACGCCGATGGTTTTGACATCCGGTCTTTCTGAAAGTATCGGCTTGACAACATCCATGAACTCACTGGTAAAAATAACGCCCTTGCTTTTGGAGTCTGAAAACACATATTTCAGCCGTTCGCCTTTAGTCCGCGGATCGATGGGCACCATGACCGCCCCGAGAATGGCCGCGGCATACATGGAATATAAGAATTCCGGATGGTTACGCATCAACAGGGAAAAGCTGTCGCCTTTGCCGATGCCGAATTTTCGAAGCGCACTGGCGAGTTTGCGCCCCCGAAGCACAATATCCTCGTAAGTCAGCACTTCTTCCGGGAATTCGCCGTTTTCAAAAGTAACAATACCTAAATCAGGCGTGGATTCCGCACGGGCGTCGATCTCATAGGCGATATGGCCGGGGACTTTGGGTTCCGTCATAGTTTCCCCCCTTTTTTATTTCGGTTAATATTTTTCGGATCCGATTGGATAACAGGCCGTCTCAATCCGTCGGCAGATTGTGTTTTTTGCAGAATTCCGGATAGGCTTCATAAACGGGTTTTAGAGCCGGTAGCATTTTCAATACTTTGGGGATCGGGCCTTTGGCCTTGATTTTTTTTGTGGCCAACGCCACCGGAAGGGTCAGTTTTTTCAGCCAGAAATTGTGAACGCTGTCGCCGGACAGCTCCATCGTAATGACGGCCTCACGGTTTGCCTCCTTGCCGGTGAGTACATTATCCGGATCCACATACAGGTAGCCGTCCGGATCATTGATAACGAATTTGTAGCTGACACCGTAATCGCGCATTTTATCCCCCAAGCCTTTTTCAAATACGATGAATTTCCACAAATCCTCAAGAAAATCATACATTTGTTGGGTATCCTGGAATACACTCATCAAGACCTCCTTTTTGTGGCTGATCGTTTAATAAAAAATGGGAATTTTGATGGCTTCGTAAAAAGTCCAATATCTGTGTTGCGCTTCCGTCCCTCGGAATTTCACGTACAGCTAAGTACGCTGCATTCCTCGGGATTTTGCGCGCCTTGATCTTGAACTTTTTACTTTGCCATCCTAAAATCGACTTTTTACGAGATTGTCAATTTTGTTTATGTAGAAAGCCAAACGTTGCGACTATAAACTGGGTTTGCAATAAACATGCCGCACCTTTCTGAGTTTAACCTATTGATATTAAAATATAAAATATTTAGACAGGCAGGGTGCGTCCTTATACGGACAGAGCGTTGACCATATTTGGACAATTCTGTTGACGCGCCCCATGGACATGCGATAAAAAAATAAACAGTTTTTAAATAAGAAGAGGTGTTATGAAAACGCTTCGTCATGACCACCCCTCCGACGTTCATAAAGAGGCCCTCCAGCTTGAAAAAAATCTGGCGATAGGGGCTATCTCTTCAGGCGACCGCGAGAGCGCCTGGCGCCATCTGCAGAACATCATCAACCAGTTGTTCGAATGCCCGGCTAACGCTGAACGAGACACCCTGTTCGTTTCCACCGCCATTCAACTCGCCAATGTCAGTTTTGTGCTGGGCAGGAGCTTCAGTGGCCTCATCGCCACGCTTGAAAAAGCCCTGGGCAAGGCCGAAGATTTAGGCGATCGCCGATCCACGGCGATCATTCATTTGCATCTGGGGCGTCTCTTTTATTTTGCCGAGCAGCGTTCCAATGCCATGGCCTTCTTTGAAGCCGGAAAAAACAAAGCCGAATCCCTTGGCGATGAGGATATCCTGACACAGGCGGCCGAATTTATCGGGCTCTACTATTTTCTTCAGGGGCGTTTCAGGGAGGCGATCACCTATTTTGAACGGGCGAGCAAAAGCTTTGAATCCGAAGCCGAAGGCCGCGTCATCAACCCGTCCGGCCCCCTATGGCTCTCCTACTGTGCGGCGTTTTTAGGCGAATTCCACCGCGCCATCGGCACCCTCGACTACTACCGGCGGCTTGCCATAAAAGGGGCGGACAGGGAGCTCGCCAATACCCTACGTGCGGTATTAGGCATCATCCTGTTGAGCATCAAGAAACACAAGGAAGCCTATTTTCATCTTTCAGGCGCCCTGCAGGAAGCCCGAGCCACTCAGAATGCGCTTGCCGGCTATTTCGCCAAAGGCGGGCTCGCCTTCCACCACTTTATCGAAGGCCGGTATAAAGAAGCCGGCGACTGGATCGAACAGACCATTTCAGACGGGGCGGCCGCCGGGCTGATTCATCAATACGCATCGCCTATCGTTCTCGAGACCGTATTCGAATTAAATCGCCGCAGGCTTTGGGACATCCCCTCCCTGAATTTTATGGATGAATTCACCCGCATCATGCGGGAGCCCAATATTCATTTACGCGGCGTCGCCCTTCGGCTGAAGGCGACACAAGCCATGGCCGATGCCGAACCCATCCCTCCCATCGACGCCCTGTTAAACAGCAGCGAGGATTACCTCAGCCGTTCCGGCGATCCGGTTCAGCTGGGGAAAACCCACCTGGAGATGGCCCGCCTCAGGCTTCGTACCGGAGACCAGGAAAATGCACGAACACTCGCTGAAAAAGCCCGGAAGGGTTTTGGCAGCTACGTTGACGTCTATTTTCCGGACGACCTGAGGCCGCTTCTGGCGATAAAAAGTGATCTGGGCCCCCATCGCACCTCAAGCAACGAGCTGCTCGACATGTTTGTCGATGTCATTCAGGACCTGGCCCCAAGCGCCGATTTTGACAAACTCCTGGAGCGGACGGTAAAAACCACCAACCGGTTTTTCGGCGCGGAGCGCGGCGGCATTTTCTGGTTTCGGCGCCATGGGGCCGATAGCGGACCGCTGCTTCGCGGCCCGTGCAATCTCTCACAGACCGATGTATCAGCGGACGCGTTTAAATCCAGTATGTCCCTGGTTTTCAGCGCCTTTCGCGAAAACCGCCCGCAGGTAATTCACCGCAGGAATCAGGAAATGAATCCGAGCCGGGTAAAAGCCATGCTCTGCGTCCCGTTTGAGGTGGAAGGCCGGCCCCGCGGCGTTCTCTATCACGACAACTCTTATGTCGAAGACTGTTTCGACCAATTCGAAAAGTCCCAATTGATCCGCATGGCCCGTTGGCTGACCAGCTATATCGACCAGATATTCGAATTCAGCCGGCAGCTGGAACAGAGAACCGCTGACCATTTAAGCCAGTTCGAAAAGCCTGATACCTACTCTATAGTTACCCGCAGCACGGAAATGGCAAACACACTGACCCAGGTGGACAAAATCGCGGCCTCAGACAGCTCCGTGTTGATTTTGGGGGAAACGGGCGCGGGAAAAGAGCTTCTGGCCCGGCGCATCCATCAACAGAGCCGCCGCCGAAATCACCCGCTAATCATCGTTGATCCCACCGTCCTTCCCGAAAGCCTAGTGGAAAGCGAGCTCTTCGGCCATGAAAAGGGGGCGTTTACCGGAGCGGACCGGCAAAAAAAAGGCCGCATGGAGCTTGCCCACCAGGGGACGCTGTTTATCGACGAAATCGGAGAGGTGCCCAAATCGATTCAGGTCAAGCTGCTCCGAGCGATTCAAGAGAAAACCATGATGCGGGTGGGGGGCACAAAGAACATTTTCTCGAACTTTCGGCTGGTGGTCGCCACCAACCGGGACCTGGCCAACGAGGTGGCGGCCGGCAGGTTCCGGGAGGACCTTTACTACCGGCTAAACGTCATCCCGATAACCCTTCCGCCCCTCAGGGATCGAAAAGAAGATATCACGCTTCTGGCCGGGCACTTTCTCCACCGGTTTGCCACTAAATACAACCGGCAGGGGCTCGAACTCACGAAAGAACATAAGGCCATGCTATCCGCCTATAATTGGCCAGGCAATATACGGGAGCTGCAGAACGTAATAGAGCGGGCGGTACTGCTCTCCAGGGATGGCTGCCTTAACCTGAACCTTCCGGATGACAAACCGTCGTCAAATAACCGGCAGATATTTGCCGATCTCCCGGCTCTCGAGGAAATGCAGCGCCGATATATCCGCCACGTGCTATCCCATACCGGCGGGAAAATCAGCGGCCCTGACGGCGCCGCCGAAATTCTCGGCATGAAGCGGACCACGCTGCACAACCGAATGAAAAAACTGGGGCTCAAGTAGCTATTTAGTGTCCGAACGAAAACCAGGATTTTTTGTTAAGATCAAGGAAGGCGAAAATTTTAACCGCAGACATACGCGAAGTATTTTGAGGATTAAAATTTGAGCCTGACACAGATATTGGCCAAAAAGACGGTTTTCGTTCAGGCACTATTTATTTGATTGAGAAGCGCGGCGGGTCAATATGCTCGCTTCGGCATTTCGGACACCGGCCGGGCTTTTTCGGCCGGCTGCGATCCTTAAAAGTATAGCCGCAGGAAAAGCACCGGGCCGGCGTGACGACCAGCTTCAACCCCCGCCGGGAAAGGCTCCGGCTGATATGATCCAAATGCGCCACCACATCCTTTTCCGAAACCCCGATCTCTCCGGAAATCTCCCGTGCGTCCAATTCCCTCTGTAACAACAGCTCAGTGATATCTTCTCGAATGGTTCCCATCATCCCGCCTTTCCGATCTATTGCAGCGCATCTCCGGCTCACCGATTTTATTGCTATTTTATTATAACCTAAATAGAGCGTTTCAATTTTTTGAAGATTTAGTTTTTATTTTATTTTTAGGATATTGGATCATTTTTTAAATCAAAAAATTTGAAACCCTCCGGGATTTCCAATTTCACCGCATCTACTGCGCCAAATGATGCCTCGCATAGGCGCCTATAGCTCGACATCATTTTCCTTGTATCTGCGGCAAACTTGAAAATCGCTCAATTTAGGTACAATTTTGTTGTTAATAGGCGTTGATTCTAACAAAATTGTAAGATGCTGCCCCACATATAAAATTAATTGCTATATCGTAAAGTTATATAGCATCCTGGTACCGGCTTGCCCCTCACGCAGGGATCGGCTTACCGCCCTGAAAGCAGGGATATCTCTATACTAAGTATTAAGCAGGCTGAGAAAAAAGTCGAAGGGATTCGAGCATGGCCGTTAAATCCGCCAAGCGGCGGCTGCCCGATGGAATGGGGGATATATGGAGGGAATGCGCTTCAGGCCGCTTTTTCAGGGGCAGCGAAAGGCTATGCCCTTCGCTGCATACGGCCTCGAATGGTTTCCCGAACTATTCGGCCTTTTTCTTTTTTTTCCGGGGACGGGTTTTGCCGTAAGTACCGCGATAGATTTTGCCTTTTTTGCTCCGGATATCGCCCTTGCCCATTGGTTAGCCTCCTTTGTTTCTCAATTATTTTGACGATAGTATAATTACAAGGCATCTTCAACCCCTTTAAGCACATGGGGAACCGATTTGGGTGCCCCGGCTTTATCGGTTCCTGATTGCGGCCGCCATACGCTTGAATGCAGAGAGGTCGCGAATGTCGTCAAATCGATGGTCACGTTTAAGCTGATCCAAATCCGAAAACCCCTTTTCAACCGCTTTATGGAGCAGATTGAGTGATCGCCTCGTGTTTCCCTTGACGGCCCACAGTGCCGCCAGATTATAGTAAAATTGGTATCTTTTCGGCGCCAGACGGATACCCTCGGCAAACAGTTTTCTTGCCTTATCCATCCGCCCGGTTCGAGAATAAACCATGGCCAACCGATTGAGTGTCAGCAGATAGAGCATTCGATCGGACGGCGAAAGCTTGGATAGCACATAGTTATAATCGGCAGTGGCGGTATCCAGCGCTCCCCTTTTTTCAAACATTACCCCGCGCTTGAACCGCAAGGCCATGTTTTCAGGCTGCTGCTCAATGCGTTGACTGAGACAGGCGATCGGTGTCCGGCAGCCTCTCAGAAATTGGATCAACCCCCTGAGTTGATCCCGGGCGCGTGCGTTTTTCGGATTCTGCTTCAAGACGTTCTGATACTGATCGATCGCCGCCCTGAACTCACCCGCCAAGGAAAGCGCATGGGCCAGACGATGATGAATGCCAGAGGTCTGATACCCCATCTTCAAAGCATTCAGATAGGCATCCGCTGCTTCAATATAACGCTTCTGATGCATAAAAGAAATCCCCAGATTAAAATACACGGCCGGATGTTTTTCTATAGACAGGGAGGCCTGATAATATTTTATCGCCTTTTGGTGGCATCCGTCCTGCTGGATGGAATAGGCCAGGTTCTGCAGCGGCCTGGCTTTTTGCGGCGATTTTTTGGCCACATCCCTCCAGAACCACACATCCGTGTGCCAGATATGGTTTCTCTCGTAGGTCCAGAAACCGAATACAAGCGCGACGGAAACAACAATTGGTATGACCCGCCGTTTCCATTTCAGCCATCTGGAGAGCAAAAAGACCGCCATCAAACAGATCATCATGGACGGCAGATACAGCCGGTGCTCGTAGATGATCTCAATGCCGATAATCGAGGATTCTATGAGCAAATTGCCCAGAAACCAGATCAGACAAAACGCCACAAGCCGATATCTCCTGGATAAAAAAATAACGGCAGCGAGGATCCCGACAATCATACCGGCCGAGAGGGCCGTCGTAAACGGTGCCGCCAGGGAGTCGGACAGCGGATAATCATGATCGAGCAGGAGGCGGTTGGGCTGGGGGAAAACCATCAAGCCGGCATAGTAGGCGATCACCCGGAGCTCTGTCAGCACCCGCTGGCCCATGGTGAACTCCCGGCGCTGATAGGCGGAGAGGATGCGATCAAGGGGATGCCCCCCCAGATAAACATAGCCGATAACGCAGAACACCAGAATGGCGGCAAGCATGGCAAAGATCCACCGCCTTGATCGAAACGGCCGCAGATCCTGAAAAAAGAACCATTCGTAAAGCAGAATAAACACGGGCAGCATACCGGCATTCTGTTTCGTAAATACGGCACAAACGCCCGTTAATACACATGCGCATAGATAACCGGCGCCTTTAATTCCCCGATTCTTCTGGATCGCCAATCGGCCCTTGATATAGAGCACCATGGAAAGGATATAAAAAAAGGCGGCAAGGCTTGTCATACGCTGCACCATATAGGTGACCGCGTTGGTTTGAACCGGATGAACCAGCCAGATCAGCACCGCTAAAAAAGCCATCCAGTCGGCTTCAATATCCTGGGTAAGGGGCTTCTCTTTTTCGCCGGGCTTTAGCGAAGCGGTCAACGATAGCGTCATACGTATCAAAAAAAACAGAAGAAGCCCGGTGGCCAAATGAACGATCAGGTTGACCACATGATAGCCGAACGGATTTTCTTTTCCAAAATAATAGTTCAGGGCAAAGCTTACGTTGGCAAGGGGACGGTTCCTGGGTTTTCCGTCCAAGGCGGCGGTTTGCAGCTCTTCCCAGGAGAGTTCGGTCATATGGACATTGGGATCGTTCTTGGTGAT
>JAGXLR010000186.1 GCA_018334555.1 Desulfobacterales bacterium | reverse complement strand
TTTGAAACCCTCCGGGATTTCCAATTTCACCGCATCTACTGCGTCAAATGATGTCTCGCATAGGCGCCTATCGCTCGACATCATTTTCCTTGTATCTGCGGTAAACTTGAAAATCGCTCAATTTAGGCTAAACTGAGCGTCTCAGGTCTAAAAATGAAGCATGAATGCCGTGAATTTCTAAATACGCCGCTTGATATCGGCGGTCGCCGGATCGATGGCCGGTTGGTGCTGGCCCCGATGAGCGGGTTGGGCAATGTGGCCTTTCGTGAACTTTTGGCGGAATATGGCGGTGCCGCTTTGATGTTCACGGAGATGTGCAGCGCAAAGACCGTCCCACAGGAGAACCGGCATGTATCGCCGGTATTCAGTTGGCGGGATGCGGAGCTGCCTCGTCTGGTCTGCCAGATATTCGGATCTGAACCCGAAACTATGGCGGCGGCGGCCCGCCGGATCGAATCAGAGGGCTTTTTCGGCGTCGATCTGAATTTCGGCTGTGCGATCGCCCGTATTTGTAAGCGAAACTGCGGGGCGGCCCTTTTGAAGAGCCCGGAAAGGGCGGTTCGAATTGTTGAAGCTGTGCGCCGGGCGGTCCGTTTTCCGGTTTTTGTCAAGTTTCGCACCGGCTGGGAGGACAGAGCGGCGCCGGCGGTTGGGCTGGCCCGGCAATTTGAAGCCGCAGGCGCGGATGCCCTGACATTCCATCCCCGTGTAGCCCCGGACCGGCGGGCCAGGCCTCCCCGATGGGCGTATATCGGAAGGGTCAAGGCGGCGGTTTCGATTCCGGTATTCGGCAACGGCAATGTTTTCTCCGGCCGGGACTGTGAGTCCATGATGTCCCAGACCGACTGCGACGGCGTGGCTTTGGGCCGGGCGGCGGTTGCCAAGCCCTGGATATTCCGGGAGATCGCCAATGGGGAGGCGTTTGGGCCGGAGGCATATGGCGAAATGCTGAATCGTCTAATCGACCTTTTGGAAGCCCATTATGATCAAACCCGGGCCATCCGGAGATTTCGAAAAACGGTTGTCTACATGGCGGCCTACCTCCGGTACGGCCACGCATTTAATAAAAACCTTCGGAATGCGGCAGATTTTGAGGAAATCCGTATGAAAATGGCCGATTTCTGCCAAAAGCCCCCGGAGTTGTCCGAAGAACCGAACCTCAACTTTTTTTAGCCGGACCGGGCCAATTGTTTGCCTTTTGCCCATCTTTACACGAAACCGGCAATTTTATGCTTTACATCTTTGGCAGATTCAGGCTAAAATTAAAAGCTTGATAAATTCCGAAAAACAGCCCGACACGGGCTGGGCTTAGCCCAGGAGATGAAATAGATAGGATCATGTATCGACAGTATAGTATAAACGGGCCCAACCGGCGGATGGACAGGCCGACGCCGACCATTCGTGAGGATTTCGAACAGCGGGAGGCCAACTTTATCTCTCCCTACGGTATACTTTCCGCCGACTCCCGGGGCAGGGAGCGGGAGGAGATGCCCTGTCCGGTTCGAACGGTGTACCAGCAGGATCGGGATCGGATCGTCTTTTCGAATGCCTTTCGCCGGCTAAAACACAAGACCCAGGTTTTCCTGTCCCCTCTTGGCGATCACTACCGGACCCGGCTGACGCACACTTTAGAGGTGGCGGAAATTGCCCGAACCATCAGCCGCGCGTTGAGATTAAACGAGGACCTGGCAGAAGCCATTGCAATGGGTCATGATCTTGGCCATACGCCGTTCGGCCATTCCGGGGAAACCGCTCTGAAAGAAATCTACTCGCCGGAATTTTGCCATAATGAGCAGAGCCTGCGGGTAATCGACGTGCTGGAGCGGCACGGCGAGGGATTGAACCTCACCTATGAGGTAAGAGATGGCATCCTTAAGCATTCCAAAGGGTTCGGTGAAATTATGCCCGCCGATACCTCGGAAATCGCCTGTACGGTGGAGGGACGTATCGTCCGGTTTGCCGATATCATCGCCTATTTAAATCATGATCTGGATGACGCGATTCGAAGCGGCGTGGTCAAGGAAGAGGACGTGCCGCCGGCGTGTATCGAGATGCTCGGCCGCAGCCATTCCGAGCGTGCAACGACCATGATCCGGGATCTTATCTATTCGAGCGAAAGCCAGGGCGATGAATTCATCCTAAAGTTGAGTCAGCCTGTTTCAGAAGCCATGAGCTGTCTCAGGGGCTTTCTCTACGAAAACGTTTACCGTTCAGAGCGGGTTCACGCCGAATTCGTCAAAGCAAAGAAGATGATTATCGAGCTCTACAGCTATTTTATGGAAAATCCGGAATCCATGAGGGGCAAACTTTCCGGCATGGAAATGGCCGCCTCCTATTTTCAGGATGTGGCCCTGGACCGGTTGACCTGTGATTTTATCGCCAGCATGACCGACCGCTACGTGCTGAATCTATACAATGAGCTGTTTGTGCCGACGCCCCTGGTTTGACCCCCCTGATGTCTTTTTCCGTCGAAATTTATTATCCGGCGGCCGATGCGTTTTTCTCCAGGCTGGCCGAACTCTACGATGAAATGGATCGGGCATATAACCGGACCGCCTCCGCATACGGGTTTGACTGCAAGGGTTGTTCGGACAACTGCTGTCGGACCCGGTTTTATCATCATACCCACATTGAAACCGCCTATTTGCTATCGGGCTTTTCCCGGCTGGAAGCCGACCGGCGAGAGATGATATATCGACGGGCTGAGCGGGTTATGGCCGCCCAAAAAGAAAATCTGACGGGCGCCGATCGTCTCATGTGCCCCGTCAACAGGGACGGCTGGTGCCTGCTTTATGCGTATCGCCCCATGATTTGCCGGCTGCATGGCCTGGCGCATGAGCTGCACATTCCCGGTAAAGGCAAAACATTCGGGCCGGGGTGCGGTGAGTTCGAGCGTCTTTGCGGCAATCAATCCTATGTGCCGTTTGACCGGACGCCGTTTTATACGAAGATGGCCGCGCTTGAACAGGATTTTAAAGCGCACGCCGGCATTCAATCGCGGATGAAAAAAACGGTTGCTGAAATGATCCTTGATACGGCAGCGGGTTCTGCGGAGGATACCCCCTTATGAAATACGTCGAAACCGATGATCCGACCCGTGTGCCGGGAAGGTTGCTTGGAAAAACGGATCGCTTCTGCTTCCGCTGCTACCCCGGTATCTCCTGTTTCAATCGCTGCTGCCGGAACCTGAATCTTTTCTTGTACCCCTATGATGTCATTCGCCTGCGCAAGTCCCTGGGGATTACGTCGGCCGCGTTTATTGACGCCTATACGGACGTAATCTATCGCGAGGATATGCATTTTCCTTCTGTGCTTTTGCGCATGGCGGATAATGAGGAAAAGACCTGCCCATTTTTGACCCGGCAGGGGTGCCGGGTGTATGCGGATCGCCCCCAGACCTGCCGGGCCTTTCCGATTGAACACGGGATCTATTATGACGCCCAAACCGGCCGGAGTCAGCTGTTGCACTATTTTCGCCCGCCGGATTTCTGCCAGGGCCAGTTCGAGGAAACTACCTGGACCAGGGATTCCTGGGCGGCCGACCAGGGGGCGGTTTTTTATAACCAGATGACGGTGGAATGGGCCGACTTCATGCGGCTGTTTCACGCCGATCCGTGGGGCGGAGAGGGGCCGAACGGCCAAAAGGGAAAAATGGCCTTTATGGCCACCTATAACATTGACGGGTTTCGGGAATTCGTTCTAAACAGCAGTTTTCTAAAGCGCTACAGGGTCAAATCCGATCTTCGCCTTAAAATAAAATCCGACGATGTATCGCTTCTGAGGCTGGGCATCGCCTGGGTGAAGCTTTTTCTCTTCGGCATTGAGGGGGAGGCGGTGAAAGCCATCCGCTGAAGTCTATCTGGGAGGCCATCATGTTTTGGTTTCCTGTTTTACATCCCTGTCAAAATCCGCTGACCGCCACTCATCGTCCGGCGGCGCGTATGCCCGCCGGAAAGTTTCGATGATCGCATCAAGGGGGAGATCGGCATATTCGCCGCGGTAGTGGATGTATTCCATGTGCCGGTTGCCCTTTAAGTCAAACGGGTGATAGACGGAATCGCTTTTGCCGTCAAACTCGAGGGGTTTTAGGGAAAATTTCTCGCATAGCGTGATATTAAAGGCGGGCGTAGCCTTGATCCATTCCCCGTTCAGATAAATCGATGTGTAGCCGTGCCAGTAAAAAATGTCGGTCTGCATCTGCCGCCGCAAACGTTCTGTGGACAGATGGTTCTTAACATCGGCAAAACCGAGGCGCGCCGGGATTGAGCGGCAGCGGCAGCAGGCGGCAAGCAGAATGGCCTTTGCCACACACCATCCGCGGCCATTTTTCAGGGTGGTACTCGCCCGCATCCCTTCTAACGTAAGATCGATGGCATACGGGTCATAGCGGATGCCATCGCGCACCGCGTAATAGAGGTTGACCGCTTGAGTTACGGGATCGGCGGCGTTCCCCGCCTTTTCTTCGGCAAAAGCCGAAACCTCAGATGTATCAAAGTTGATATACGGCGTAGGCTTAAGGTATGAATTCGTCATCATCGTATCGCGCAAACCAATGGTTAGTCTCTGCCGTTTTTACCAGTTAACATCCGGCGGCGCATCGCATACCACCATGAACGGATCAAATATTTGGGAGATATAAATTTTCCCCTCGTGGATCAAGGCGGTCGATGCCGCACTGATGAACGCCCCCTCATCCACATAGATCGCCTTTTTTCTGCCGGTTTCCGGGGTGATGCGCATGACCACCGTCGGCGCCATATTCTCGCCATTTCTGGCATGCCTCACAAAGGCGTAGTCGTCAAAATGGGCGGCGGCAATCAGGTGCTCTCCATAACGGGTTAAATTGTCCCCGCCCTTAAGTTCAACCACCGGTTGGCACTTGCCGAGGCTTCCGTCCGTATTCCGGGAAAAGGACAGCAGCTGGTTGCCCAGTGTTGTGG
The DNA here is from genome assembly GCA_018334555.1 of Desulfobacterales bacterium. GTDB lineage: Bacteria > Desulfobacterota > Desulfobacteria > Desulfobacterales > Desulfosalsimonadaceae > M55B175. The sequence goes on along the minus strand of JAGXLR010000186.1, from coordinate 937 downwards.
TGACAAAAACCCGATCGGATTCGGCCAGGATGCCGTTGGCAAATGCCAGATCATCCGCCACGATCTGCCAGTCTTCGGTATCGGAATCGTAAAAAGCGATTTCAGAGGCCTTTCGCTTAAAGTACAGGTCCAGTTTTCCGCGGTAGTCGTTGGTGAGGTAAAGGTCCCCGTTGTCCAGTACGGACAGGTCATTGGGCGACCAGAGGTGCTCGGCATCCTCAAGCATTCGGACCATTTCGAGCCGATCCGCGAGGACCCGATAGACGCCCACGGCGTTTTCCCGCCGCTCTCCGTTGCCATAGGGATCGTGAAGGATCACGTAAAGATAGGTATTTTGTGGGGTGTGCCGGATATCCACCCCGTGCGGTTTGAATGCGGTGAGCCGTTCGGGTTCGCCGGTTCGCGTCATGATACCGGTTTCCCCGGTTGTTGGCACATAAAAACAGATATCCCCGTTAGCCGCCGGTGTTCGACGTTCATAGCTCGAAACTAAAAGCCGGGCGGGGCTCTGCCGGGAGTCCATTACAAAATCCTCGGGACCGGGGCCGATGGCGATTTTCTGGCAGTGCCCCCGCATTTCGCATACCATAAGCGGCAGCAGTTGCTTATCATAGCAGGCGGGGAGCGCAATCCCCATCAAAAGGACGAGGCTGCAAATCTGTATCGATATCGAGTAGTTTTTCATGATCACCTTTTTACCTGTCAAAAGTTCATAATATATCCCTCATCTTAGGTCAACCTAATCTGAGCATTTCAATTTTTTGAAGATTGATGGCTTCGTAAAAAGCGATTTATTGCGCTGGCGCACCTTTTTTGCAGAAAGTAACTCTGAAAAGCGTCCGCATTGTCATTTCGAGCGGTAGCGAGAAATCTTTAACAATCAAGATTCCTCGTCACTTTCGTTTCTCGGAATGACAGCAGCGGAAGCTTCTAAGAT
>JAGXLR010000185.1 GCA_018334555.1 Desulfobacterales bacterium | reverse complement strand
AGTTGCACAGAGTAAGGGAAAAGAGGAAAAGGTTTCGGGTCTCGAGTCTCGAGTCTCGGAACACGGGTCCTCTTTTGCTATAGTACTTGGTCGGCACATCCCCCAGGCGCATGCCCAAATCCATATACAGGTTGGTCCCGTATAGTTTATAGGCATTGGTATTGGCTTGGTTTCTGATACAGGACCGGGCTTCGCTGATATGCGTTTTCAGCCGCTGCGGGTTGGCCATGTTGGCCTTTTTCCGGCCAAATACGCAGAGGGCCTTTAAGTTCTTGGAACCCATCAGCGCCCCCATTCCGCAGCGTCCGGCCGCCCGGCCCTCATCGTTCATGATATTTGCATAATTCACGAGCCCTTCCCCGCCCTTGCCAATACAGGCAATGGCGGTTTGCCCACCGGTTTCCGCCTTGATCTTCCGCTGGGTCTCATAAATATCGTCGCCATTGCCCCACAGATGATCGGCTTTGCGAATTTCCACGCCGTCTTCTGTTACACTCAGATAAACCGGAGATGCCGCCCTTCCGGTAATCAGGATGCCGTCATAGCCGGTAGCTTTCATCCGCCGGGGGAATTGGCCTCCGGTGGTCGCCTCTCCCCAGAGGCCCGTGCCCGGCGATATACCGCATACCACTGCCCGGCTCACCATTGGCACATTGGAGCCGGTAAACGGGCCGGTAGCAAATATAAGCGGATTATCCGGGGAAAGCGGATCCGTGCCGGGTTTTGCATAGTCGTAGATTATCCTTGCCCCAAGCGTCGCCCCGCCGATATAGGCCGCCCTGTCGGCCTCGCTTACCGGCAGATCTTCTGTCTTCTGAGTGCTCAGGTCCACCTTGAGAAATTTGCCAAAATATCCCTTCATTGATTACCTCCAGATCTGCGCATTCATATCCAACAAATCGCCGGAATGGGCTTTGATAAACACCTCATGAAGCTGCTCTCGGGTCAGGTCGAACCACCCGAAATAGCACGCCGGATCCGTCGGCGTCTGCGAGAGAATAGCCTCCATATGCCCGTCAAGATCGGCCTTGGAAACGCCGGCATCCGCCAGCGAGACCGGCGCATTTATGGCTTTCATCAACCCGCGGAGCTTTTCCACAAGCGCGGCGAGGCTTTTCTCATCGGATTCCTTCTCCCTTACGCCCAGCATATCGCATAGCTTCAAATACCGATCGGTGGCTTTCGAATAGATCTGCAGTTCGTAAGGAAGAAACAACAGCACCATCATGCCGTGGTGAATATGAAAGAGGCCGCCAATGGTATGGCCCAGCGCATGGGAGATGCCCGATCCGGCGTTGGACAGCGGGATCCCGGCCATCATGGCTGCCTGCTGCATTTTCATCCGGGCCATCATATCGTCACCATCCTGAAAAGCCCTGGGCAGCCAATCGAATATCATTTCGATCGCTTTAAGGGCGATCGCCTGGTTGAGTTCATCGGTTTTCGGCGCCATGAATGCATCCACGGCATGGGTCAGTGCATCCCCGCCCGTTCCCGCGGTCAGTTCTGGGGGCAGGCCGGCCGTTAGCGTTGGATCAAGCAGGGCAAAATCCGGCACGAATTCAGGTAAAGCCCCGCCCATCGGCAATTTAACGCCATCCGCATAGGATATGACCGAGATCCCGGAAACCTCCGAACCGGTGCCGCTGGTGGTGGGAACGGCCACAAGCTTCGCCTTGTTTCGCAGATTCAGCGGCACAAGCGGATTCAGAGTTTCAAAATTTACATCCGGGTGCTCGTAATAAAGCCATGCCGCCTTGGCGGTGTCCATGGCCGACCCGCCGCCAAGGGCAAAAATCAGGTCCGGCCCGAACGCTCTCATTTTTTCCGCACAATCTGCCACCGTATGGATAGGGGCGTCCGGTTTTGCCTGATCCCAGAGGGCGAATTCGAACCCATGCCGTTTTTCATAGGGACTCTGTATTTTCGGGGCAAAACGCACGGCATAGGCATCTGTTACAATAAACGCCTTCTTGTTTTTGCTTTCCCGGGCCACCAGGTCGACGGCATCCGGCATGAGCTGGGGGGTTTCAAGAAAAAGATTGAAACCGGAAAATATCCGCGGGACAAAAAACGGCTTGGACAAGTCCCTTAGAAACTCCGCCTGCATCATCGGTCCGCCCCAGGTCCGCAGCAGGTATTCATGGGTCCAGTAGGTCATAGGGTCTCCTTGGCTTCAGGGTCCATGGATGAAAGAAAAAACGGGGATCGCGCTCTTACGAGGCCATCACAAATTTAATCGCCGCACCGAACCAGGTAAATGAATGCAGCTTGCCGTCAATGGCCAGACGGTGGCTCTGCAATGCCTCGGTAACGCCCTCGTCACCTTTTTTCATGGCCTTAAACGCAGTGCCCGCATTCGCCCAGATCATGGCCGCATCATACTGATCCAGTTTCCTGTCCGTGGAGAACCGGCCCTCCTTGAACACAAACCGTCGGCCCTTGGCATTATCCCTGGTCTTGATAACCACCGAACACTCATGTCCCATGAGAAACTTCTGGAAATTGGCATTTTGTTCAGCAGCCTTTTTAAACTTGGCGGATAAAATGGTAAGCAGCAGTAAAAATCTCATTTAAGGCCCCCTAGCGCACTATTCACGTTTGGCTGATCCGGCGGGTCAATTTAGGTAAAAAGGGATATGATTTCTATATCGGCGGCTACTCGTTCAATATATCCCTGGCCCATGAGACCGCCGCAGAAACCCGCGGAAATCCGATTGTCGAGACCAAAAGTAAAAGGGCGTGATAGACTTCTTCCTGAGAGGCGCCGGCCTCGACCGCTCTTCGCGTATGGGAATGCACGGCTCCCTCGGATTGCAGGGATGCGGCGGCGGCCAACTGAACCAGTTCTTTGGTCTTCCCCTCAAGCGGCCCGGCGTCATGGGCGGTTTTTCCCAGCTTCTGGACCATAGACATAAATTCCGGGAAACGTCCGACCATCTCATTATAATGTTTGCTGGGTACTTTTTGCTCGGCACACATAAGAGACCTCCTTGCTTATAGGGGTTATATCAACCTGAACCCGAATTGGGATCAATCATTTTCTATAATTATCCCGTAAGCGCTTCCTGCCGGCGGGGTGCCCCGCTTTTCCCGTGAGACCACTGTATCGTAGTATTTTGGCTTGGTCCGACGATTGCTGGCGATTAATGCCTTCACCACCTGCCAACCGATTTCGCCCTTAAGCGACATTTCGGTCAACACATCCAGGGCCGTCCGGTTATCATAGGTTTCAGGACGATAGGGGCGCCTTGAAATCAACGCATCATAGATATCACAAACGGTTACAATTTCAACAATCCTGTCATCCAAAGCGATGCCTCTCGGATAGCCTGAAGCGTCCCGTCGTTCATGATGATCGCGGGCTACCCTGGCGGCAATGCTGTGAGGGTCCTTTAAATAGTAACTCAATAAAACGTAGCCGGCCAATGTGTGATGACGCAATTGCTGCAGCTCGTTTCGGGTAAGCGGCTGCACCTTTTTAAGGATATCCAGGGGCACACAGATCTTGCCGAAATCATGGGTCGGCCCATAGGCCGCCTCCGAGACCTTGCTGCGGTAATCAGGCACCAGATCACGGGAGATTAGTATGGTTAAAGCAAAAACAGTCAGCATGTGGCGATAGGTAAAATAATCGTTCTCCTCGAAATAATCCAGCATCTCGAGAACGGGTTCAGCCAGTTTAATGTTTTTCATAATGTCCAGAATTTCGGTGATGCCGTCGGATCCGTCAAATATAGAAGTATACGGCGGGCTGTTTAGAAAAAAGAGTAAATCTCTTCTAAGCGACCCGTAATCGAGAAGGGGCCAGATTTTTGAAGAAAGGGGGGGACCGGATGCGATCAGCCACTCGATATTTTCCTGACTGATAAACTCACCCGGAGAAAGCAAGACCTTACCCTCCAGACTGGTTATCGGATAGAGTGATTTTATGGGTTCCATCGGATTCTGACACGTCCGTTATTTTAACTATCTCAGGATTATAATAATGTGTCAAGCTGAGCGTATACTGGCATTCCTACCCAGAAAAATTATTGTCAATCGGCTTAGAGCCAGCCTTTATCCCCGATCCCGCTTGAAGCCTCATTGTCACTGGCGTCTTCCCATGCCCTGGCCTCTGCCGCCGCCTCTGCCGCCGCCGCCCATACCTTGGCCACCGCCGCCGCCCATGCCACGGCCGCCCGTCTTTCCCGATCCCATCTGTTTTTTATCACCTGACAATTCGCTCAGACGGTTCTCCTGGTATGCCTTTATCGCATCCCTAACGGTGCCGCCATCGCAGGAATACACCTTGATATTTGACTGACTCAACGCCTGCGCGGCTTTGGGACCCAATTGGCCCGATATCAGGACCTTGGCGCCGGAGTCGGCAATCATTTGGGCGGTTTTGATTCCCGCCCCCTGGGGAAGGCCTAAATTCTGCGAATTATCCAGGTAGACGGCCTGCTCGGTTTCCGTATCATAGACGACAAATCCGGACGAACGTCCGAATCGCGGATTTAACTGGCTGTCCAGCGTATTGCCCATACTGCTTACCGCAATCTTCATGGTTTTTTCTCCCTTCATCAACAAATAATGAAAATAAAAAATTATTGATGGCTTCGTAAAAAGTCCAATATCTGTGTTGCGCTTCCGTCCCTCGGAATTTCACGTACAGCTAAGTACGCTGCATTCCTCGGGATTTGCGACGCCTTGATCTTGAACTTTTTACTTTGCCATCCCAAAATCGACTTTTTACGAGACTGTCAATTATTCATAAAATGGCTAATACGAATCTGCCACTATTATCAACGATAGGCAAGCAAATCATTTTGTCTTTCTAAATGATCCGCCATTACGATGCCCCCTTATATCGCTTCAACCCTTGACATGCTTTTAAAACCAATGATAGAAAAAAATAAAAATGAGTTAAATTCTTAGAATAGGCTTAGGATTTGAGCCCAATGAGTACAGTGAAACATACCGAGAGTTTTATAGAAAAACGAAGGCATGCCCGGATAAACACCCTAAATCTTATCGGCTATATTTTATACGATAAGGACCGAAAAAAAATTGACAAGGGGAAGGGGCGAACATTGAATCTGAGCCAAAGCGGCGCCCTTCTGGAGACCGAAAAGCCGCTATACGGATCATATATCGTCCTTATGACGATCGACCTTGACGGCAAAAGAGTAAAGGTCAAAGGCCGCGTGGCCAATACCCGTCAATCAGAGGATAAGAACCTTTTTTTAACAGGCATCGAATTCCTCGGTTCCAAAGATGAGCAGCTATCTGCCATCGTCGCCTTCATAAAGGCCTACCATCGCCGAAAATACGCCAGCCAAAGGGTTCAAGAATCAAATAGTTGAGACGCCGGAGGGAGCCAACGGAAAACCAGGCGACCGATCTATTCAGCACTCAGGGCAACAGGGATGCCATTTAAAACAGCGGTTGATGCCTCGTCGCTTTCGCGCCTCGGCCTGACAGAAAGTTAAATTTCTGGAATAATAATATATATTTTCAAGCTGCTTGGAAAAAATGCGATTCGCCGACGGTGAATTTGGGTTTCGTTTGACAACAGTGTTCATTTGTTGCATACCTTTCTATAACCTAGATTGAGCGATTTTCAAGTTTGCCGCAGATACAAGGAAAATGATGTCGAGCGATAGGCGCCTATGCGAGACATCATTTGACGCAGTAGATGCGGTGAAATTGGAAATCCCGGAGGGTTTCAAATTTTTTGATTTAAAAAATGATCCAATATCCTAAAAATAAAATAAAAATTAAATCTTCAAAAAATTGAAACGCTCAATTTAGGTAATATTATCTTAGAAGCTTCCGCTGCTGTCATTGCGAGAAACGAAAGTGACGAGGAATCTTGATTGTTAAAGATTTCTCGCTACC
>JAGXLR010000030.1 GCA_018334555.1 Desulfobacterales bacterium | reverse complement strand
CTTCAAATACGGCATCTTTGGCAATCCGCACCCTGGTACTGACAGCTGAGTGACCGCTTAGTTCCCTCAACAGGGCTTCCCGAGATAGGAAAAATCAGTAAGCTAATTCAATAAATTTCGTCCTGTTTCACCGAGCAACATGCTTGCCAATATATTCACCGGTGATTGCCAGTCGTAAAGTGAACACTGTAAAAAGATCTTGGCAGTTATCCTCTAAAATCGGGAATACAACATATTGAGGTGTTCAAAAAAGCAAAACTTAATAACTCTTATCAACGTCAATTGCCAAGACTATAGCAATCCAGTTTTAGGGCCTTTTTAATTATCCTTTTTACGCACTTTGGGCTTGATATATAACCGGTCGGTATTTTGGAGGAGGAACTGGTTTGCCTTCAGCTTTAGCTGCCTCAATCCATAATAATTTAGCCGCCTGAACCTCTTTTAATGCTTCGTCTGGAGTGTTACCAAAGGCTGAGCAAGCATCAAGATCGGGAATGTCAGCAATATAGCCACCATCATCCTCCGAATAAAAAATATTTATATGGTAATCACGCATTACTCTCTTCCTTCTAATGAAAGATCATATTTCTCAACAAGTTTTAGAAACTGCCTTATTTGATATGGTTTTACTTGGCCTTTAACACTTTGAATATTGACAAGCTCTGGAATGTCTGGTCGGGAAAAAATATGATGACTACCGTCGGTCCGCGAAAGTTGAAAACCAAAGCCTTCAATAAGATTAACCATATCAGAAAATTTTATATTTTTCGATCCATCAAGTATTTTTTTAAGGATTTTTCTCCGGTTCATTGAAAATAACCTTGGATCAACTTGAAAGTGAATAGGTTTGAATAGATGGCATTAATAATAATATCATAACCATCAGTAATAATATAGATATTTTCTGTTATAAAACGAAAAGTCAATAAAAGACTGCCATTTCTTCACCAGTAAATGCTGATTATAAAATCAGGAAAGTAAAAAGGTCCTGGCAGTTATCCTGTCAAAATTGGGCATACAATATATGGTAGTGACCTGCAGCGGACCAAAGGCCGGCATTACTGTCTTTTCTGTTTGACTGTACGTAGCGGCACATATCAGTAGGCGGCTGAAGGTTTTGTATGGTATTGTGAAGTTTGAAATTGTTTTCATTAGCCGAGGACTATGGCAAAAAACCTGCATTCTGTAACTTTTTTCTGGTCACTGGCATAAAAAGAGCGGCAGATGAGATTCAAGAATGGGTGGAATCAGTCTTCAGGGATTTCAACATCGGTAGCAGCTCGGGCAAATCGTCCTGAATTATACTCCAGAGGGTGTCGTTGTCAATGCCGAGATATCCGTGAATGAGCTGGTTGCGGGTAGCGATGATCATCCTCCACGGGATCTCAGGATGGGCAACGCGAAAATCGTCGGGAATGTGAGTTGCGGCTTCACCGATTAACTCCAAGTTTCGCAAAGTGGCGTCATATGTCATTCCGCTCGCCTCGAAACCAGTTTGGTCAAGGCCTTCGGTGTATGCCATAATTTTTTCAGCAAAAATGATCATATCGTCGAGGTAAAAACGCCATTCACGTTTGCTGGTATCAGACATTGACCCGCTCCCGTTCGATATAAGGGCGCAATTCCGTTCGCAGGGCCTTTTCGGTCACCAAATCAACAGGGCAGCCGAGAAGGTCCTCCAAATAGAATTGTACACCAAAATAGCGCCTGGAGGTGGCTGGACCGTCAAAGGCTACCAGTATATCAACATCACTGATGCTGGTTGCATTGTCACGTGCGGTGGAGCCGAATAATGAAAGCACAGTCACTCCAAATCGGGCCTGTAATTCGGATTTATTGCGACTTAGTAGTTCGAGGACGCGCTGTTTATCCATTGTTCAACCCTGAAGAGATGCTTCTAATTATCTTTGGCATAGCCAGATCATTATGAGCGCTATGGCCACTTAAATATACAAATCAATATAACATTTGTTATTCGGTATACAAGTTAAATTGTAAAAGGTATGAATAATCGTTCCGCTGGCACTATTGATAACTATCTTGCGCCATATTTACCGGCTACGGGCAAGGATAATAAAAAGCTATACGTAGCTATTCTCCAAAGAACCAGCATACAAGATGTTGTGGGCATTCACAAACCGGGGAATAGCCAGATCCCTAAACAAGGCGGGGACATGTTTTCCGCGCAATGCTTGGCGTAGTTTGTGGTTCAGGGTCTGGCAATGATGCTGGGTTACGGACAATCAACTCATATGATTAAATATTTAGATCCGGATGAAGGCGATCAGATGAATGCTCCGGTCGCCTCAACTAAGCCACACGCCAGGAAATCAATTAAAAAGACCATCATCACCGAATCTGGCTTTTTTCAGGCCCTCTTCAAGAGCCGCAAGCCCTAATCCAAAAGGTTCCGGCGCGGGGAGACCGATGAGGTGGTGCCGTCGATCCGTCGCCATGGCGGCTATGTTATGGGCTTTTTGGGTAAGGGCATCATGTCATTTTTGTATTCTTGGATAACATCAGCTCATGCGCAATGCTCGACGGACTGTGGTTCGTCGCTTCGGGTTGAGTTATTTAAGGAAGGGTTGGAAAACTTCAAAGCCACCAACAAAAAAGGGGCTTAAGATTTCTCTTAAACCCCTGATTTTATTAGTGGCGGGAGCGACGAGACTCGAACTCGCGACCTCCGGCGTGACAGGCCGGCGTTCTAACCAGAACTGAACTACGCCCCCAAAATTGATTTCAAATAACTGGTAGGCGGAACAGGGCTCGAACCTGTGACCTACGGCTTGTAAGGCCGCCGCTCTCCCACCTGAGCTATCCGCCCTTAATTAAATGCTAATGTTTAACAACCGATACAATCACTGTCAAGCACAAAATAGGATGCCACAAAATTAATGCTTCAGGCTCGCCGGCACGGGTCCGGCCGTATCCGTCGTTTCAGCGAGAAACTGTTGATGCTGCTCGGTATAAGGGGATTCACCCTCCTTGACGATGATGGCGTGTTGTACCACTTCATCCATATGCTCAACCGGCACGATTTTTACCTGCTTTGCCACACTTTGCGGGATTTCTTTCAAATCCTTTTCATTTTCCTTGGGAATCAGCACCTGCTTAATCCCCCCGCGATGGGCGGCAAGGATTTTTTCTTTTAATCCGCCGATTGGAAGAATCCGGCCGCGCAGGGTGATTTCGCCGGTCATGGCCACATTGCGGTCAACCGGCAGTTTGGTCAATGCGGAGATGATGGATACACACATGGCAATGCCGGCGGAAGGACCGTCTTTCGGCGTCGCTCCTTCCGGAACATGAATATGGAAGTCATATTTTTCATGAAACTTCTGATCGATTTTAAACTGGTCCGTACGGGATCGCACATAGCTGATGGCGGCCTTGGCCGATTCTTTCATTACATCGCCTAATTTTCCGGTGACGTTGAACTCGCCTTTACCCGACATAATAACGCTTTCGATCGAAAGCAGCTCCCCGCCGAACTGCGTCCAGGCAAGACCAGTGACAATGCCCACCTGATCTTTGCTCTCTATTTGGCTGAAGCGATACTGGGGCGGCCCCAAATATTTTTCCACGGATTTTGCCGTGACCCGCACCGTTTTCTCCGGGTCCGCCTTCAAAATGGCCCGGGCAATCTTGCGGCAGATCGAAGCGATTTCCCGTTCGAGATTCCTCACCCCCGCCTCTCTGGTATAATCCCGGATGATCGCAAAGAGGGCGTTTTCCGAAAATTTAACATGATCCTTATCTAATCCGTTTTGGCGAATCTGCTTCGGGACCAAAAAATCATTGGCAATATGGTATTTTTCGATTTCCGTATAGCCCGGCAGGCGGATGATTTCCATTCGATCCTGCAAGGGCAGCGGGATGTCCGGCAGGGTATTGGCCGTAGTGATAAATAGAACATCCGAAAGATCGTATTCCACGTCCAAATAGTGATCATTAAAGCTGAAGTTCTGTTCGGGGTCAAGCACTTCAAGCAGGGCCGCCGAGGGGTCGCCGCGGAAATCCATGCTCATCTTGTCGACTTCATCCAGGCAGAATACCGGATTATTGACATTCGCTTTTCTCAGGGATTGGATAATCTTGCCGGGCATGGCGCCGATATATGTCCGCCTGTGGCCCCTTATTTCCGCCTCGTCACGCACACCGCCCAGCGACAGGCGGGCAAACTCGCGGCCGGTTGCCCGGGCTACCGATTTGGCCACCGAAGTCTTGCCAACCCCGGGCGGCCCCACCAGGCAAAGAATCGGCCCCTTGATCTTCTTTATCAGCGATTGCACCGCCAGGTACTCCAGGATCCGCTCCTTTGGCCGTTTAAGCCCGTGATGATCCTCATCAAGAATCTGCTCCGCGTTTTCGATATCCGTGTTGATCTTGCTTTTACTGTACCAGGGAAGGCTGATCAGCCATTCGATATAGTTGCGCACGACCGTCGCCTCGGCGGACATGGGCGTCATCATCTTCAGTTTTTTTAATTCCTGTCGGGCCTTGGCTGCCGCCTCCTTGGACATCTTTTTTTTCTTGATCCGCTTCTCCAGCTCCTTTAAATCGTCGCCTTCGCTGTCATCAGCGCCCATTTCCTTTTTAATCGCCCGCATCTGTTCGTTTAGATAGTAGTTCTTCTGACTCTGCTCCATCTGGGATTTGATGCGGCCCTTTATTTTCTGGTCAGTCTTGAGGATCACCACCTCATCATTGATCAACTGGATCAGCTTCGAGAGGCGTTCCTCCAGGGAGATGGTTTCGAGGAGTTTTTGGTTATCCTTTGTTTTGAATGAGAATTGCCCCGCGATGGTATACAGGAGCTGAACCGGATCTGTGATTGAATGAATATTTTCGACGGTTTCCTTGGATATATTTTTGTTCAGTTCCGTATATTCCTCAAATGCCTGCAGGATATTTCGGAAAAAGGCCTCCTTTTCATTGGGGCCGATAGTGGGCTCCTCGAGCGGCGCCACGGTTACCTCAAAAAAACTTTCATTGTGGTTGAACCTGTATATCCGGGCCCTGAATTTTCCTTCCACAACGGTTTTAACCGTTCCGTCCGGGAGGCGCAGCATCTGAAGCACTTTGGCCACCGTCCCGATATTTTTGATATCTTTATCCGACGGGTTCTCTTTGCCCGGATCGGATTGGGTGGCCAATACGATATACTTGTCCTCCTGGTGCATAGACTCGGAAATCGCATTGATGGATTTGGTCCGCCCGATAAAAAGGGGGGAAATCATCTGCGGAAAAACCACGACATCCCGCAAGGGAAGAAGCGGCAAGCGCATCTCCGAGGCCCCCGCGTAATCATCATATGTATAGCTATCCTCTGTCATATAAATATCACTATCACTCTCTATATTTTAAATTAACGACGCCATCGTTGTTTGTCAGGTGTGAGAACCGAGATTTATTCGGAAGGTGATCAACCGGCCGGCCGGTTCTGCACTGTACCCACCGGTCCTCTCGTGCCCGAACCCAAACCGCCCGCTTGCCCCCTTATCCGGCCACAGGGAGAAGGAAAACAAAAAAAACCTGGATTGAGTTCAGGCACTTAGCATCAAGTTACGCCTGCTTCTTCGGTTGCTCATAAAGAAGGATCGGTTCTTCCCGATTGAGCACGACTTCCTCTCCGACGACGCATTCCTTGACGCCGCCGATGGAGGGCAGATCGTACATAATATTAAGCATCGTATTCTCAAGTATCGCCCGAAGTCCTCGTGCGCCGGCGCCCCGTTTCAAGCTCTCCCTGGCAATCGCTGAGAGTGCGCTGTCGGTAAACTTCAGGTTAACCCCCTCGATTTCAAAAAGTTTCTTAAACTGTTTGATGAGGGCGTTTTTGGGCTCCGTCAGGATTTTAATCAGGGCCGATTCATCCAGATCCTGCAGGGTAGCGACAACCGGCAGCCGGCCGACGAATTCGGGAATCAGTCCGAATTTGATGAGATCCTCGGTCTCTACCTGCTTGAAAATTTCACTGGCACTCTGCATGGTGGGGCTGACAATATTCGCCCCAAAGCCCATCGCCTTAGAGCCGATACGTTTCCTGATGATCTGCTCCAGGCCGTTGAATGTTCCGCCGCATATACACAGGATATTCGTGGTATCCACCTTCACGAAATCCTGCTGAGGATGCTTGCGGCCGCCTTTCGGAGGAACACTGGCGGTGGTGCCTTCAATAATTTTCAGAAGCGCCTGCTGGACCCCCTCCCCCGATACATCCCGGGTAATTGAGGGGTTATCGGACATCTGGGCGATTTTATCGATTTCGTCGATATAGACGATGCCCCGCTGCGCCTTCTCCACATCGTAGTCCGCATTCTGGAGAAGCGCCAAAACAATATTTTCAACATCTTCTCCCACATAACCGGCTTCCGTCAGGCTGGTAGCATCGGCAATCGTGAACGGAACGTTCAAAAACCGCGCCAGCGTCTGGGCAAGAAGCGTTTTCCCGCAGCCGGTCGGTCCGATCATCATGATGTTGCTTTTATGGATTTCCACATCATCGGTCAAAATTGATGAATCAAGCCGCTTGTAATGATTATGAACGGCCACAGACAGGACTTTCTTGGCCAAATCCTGCTGGATGACATATTCATCCAATTTTTCCTTGATTTCGTAGGGCGTCAATATGCGGTTGGCAATATCTGAATCCTTAATGTTCTCCTCTTCTATGATTTCACTGCAAAGCTGGATGCATTCGTCGCATATATATACAGCCGGACCGGCAATCAGTTTTTTTACCTCCTGCTGGTTTTTACCGCAGAATGAGCAAAACAGGTTTTCATTGTTCTCATCATCCTTAACTGACATGTTATGCCTCCGTTTCGGTGATCCTATCCAGATCGTCACGATTGTAGATCACATTATCAATTATACCATATTTTTTTGCTTCTTCACCGGTCATAAAAAAATCCCGGTCGGTATCCTTCTCGATACGTTTTAAATCCTGCCCCGTGTGATTGGCAAGGATTTGGTTGATCGTCGCCCGCAGCCGGATAATTTCTTCAGCCTGAATTTTGATATCCGCCGCCTGGCCTTGGACGCCGCCAAGGGGCTGATGGATCAGAATACGCGCATTGGGCAGCGAATAGCGCTTACCCTCCGCCCCGGCAGCCAAGAGCAGGGCTCCCATGCTTGCCGCCTGTCCGATACAAACCGTCGTAATGTCAGGTTTGATATACTGCATGGTATCATAAACGGCCATGCCGGCGGTAACCGCTCCGCCCGGTGAATTTACATAAAAATTAATATCCTTGTCCGGATCTTCGGATTCCAGAAAGAGCATCTGCGCGATCAACAGGTTGGCAACCTCATCGTTTATCGGCGTACCGAGGATAACAATACGGTCTTTGAGCAGCCGTGAGTAGATATCATAGGCACGCTCCCCTTTGCTTGTTTGTTCTATGACCATTGGGACTAAAGGCAATTTATTCCTCCTTATGCATCGCTGTCTGCATTTTTATCGGCATTATCCGAGCCTGGCTCGGATTTTACGGTTTCAATATTCGCATTTTCTATTATAAGATCAATTGCCTTTTTTTCAAGGAACGCATGCTTGAAACCCTCCAGCTTGTCCGGATTCTGGTTGTAATAGGCCTTAATGGTATCCACGGGTTGGCCGGTGGCCTGCGAGAATTGGCTGTATTCCGAGTCCAGTTCCTCGGTGGTTGCCTCAAGACCCTCCTGCTCGATGATTTTATTGAGCAACAGGTGTCGTCTGGCCTGTTTTTCTGCAAGGTCGCGGTACTGTTCGGCCATTTTATCACGAGTCAGCCCCAATTGTTCCATGGAAAGGCTGTTTTGTGCGAATCGCTGCTCCGCATCCTGCATAATCCCATCGATTTCATGCTGAACCAGGGTCTCAGGCACTTCAAAATCGCCCGGGGTAAGTTTTTCAAATATCTGCTCCTGCATCTCCTGGTCCGCCCGTTTGTCATAGCCCTGCTGAAGATTTTTCCGGATTTCCTCCCGAAGCTCGTCTATCCCATTGAATTTCCCAAGTTTTTTCGCCATTTCATCGTTGGCCTCAGGCAAGACCTCTTTGCGGATCTCCTTGAATACAACCTGAAACGTGATATGAAGATTGGCCAGGCTTTCATTCTTGTAATCTTCGGGAAAATCAATGGCAAACTCTTTTGTTTCGCCGGGTTTCATGCCTATAAGCTGTTTGTCAAAATCTTCGGTAATCGTTGCGTCCCCGATTTTTAGCGTGTAATTCTCCGTCTTTTCGGTTTCTTCAAACGGCTGACCGTCCTTGAAGCCTTCATAGTCGATAACCACATAATCCCCATCAGCCGCCGCCCGATCCTCCTCTATCGGATGATACTCGGCCAGATGTTTTTTAAGCATTTCGATCTGGTTGTCGATTTCTGAGTCATCCGCCTGGTAATCGGTTTTTTGCAGATTCAAGCCCTTGAATTCAATCTCCGGCAAGTCGGGCTTAAGTTCGACAGTGGCATCGTAGGTAAAGGATTGCTCCGGATCCAGATCCGACGGATCGATATCGGGGGTCCCCACTATGGGCAGGTCCTGCTGCTGGATGGCATCAAAAATGGTATTTTGAATAAGCGTCTGTACAACATCCGAATGCACATCTTTCTGAAATTTTCGCTCCAGCACGGACCGCGGCACCTTCCCCGGCCGATAGCCTTTGATTTTGGCATTTTTTTTGAGGTTGTTATAGGCAGCGTCAAGCTCCTTTTCGACTTGCTCGTGGGGGACTTGAATATGGAGTTTTTTCTTGACACCGCTGATATCTTCAACTGTTACATCCATGGTATCATCCTCAAACTTTTATGTATTTGTTTTTGGTGCGAGAGGGGAGACTCGAACTCCCACTCTTTTTCAAGAGCTGGATCCTAAGTCCAGTGCGTCTACCAATTCCGCCACTCTCGCTATTGATTTTATCGTTATTTTCAAATAAAAAGTTGATGACGTTTCTAAAAATATCTCTTGATCGCCATCAACCGTTTGAAATTAAATATAAAACTATCTATTTTCATATAAAATCCAGCTTAAAATAATATCTCTGTATACTGGTGTCAAGGAAAATTGAGGACTTACGGCATGTTTAAGGGTATCAATGATAAACGGCGGCGGCTTAAACGATGCGGCCTATTAACATTGGCTCTATTGGGATTGGCCGGGGGGTTCATATCAGCCGCCGGAGCTGTCGCCGAAGGAAAGAAGCCTTTGATTATTGTTGACCCCGGCCACGGCGGTCATGACCTGGGGGCCGAAGGGAGCGGCGGCAGCCTTGAGAAAAATATTACCCTGAGATTTGCCAATATATTGAAGGAAACTCTGCAACCGGCCTACCGGGTAGCGTTAACCCGGACGGGCGATTATCGGGTCAACCTCGAAAAGCGCGCGTCAATGGCCAATCACCACGCAGCGGAGCTTTTTATCAGTATCCACTCAGGCGGCTTCTTCCGGGCCGGTGTGGATAGCTGGGGGGTCTACTACTACCCCCCGAAAGACAGAAAAAGCTTTGACTTGCCTGAAATCAAGGAGAAAAGGAAAGATCCGGATAACAGCCGGTTAAACTGGCACCATATTCAGACAAAGTATATTCGGGCAAGCAAGCATCTGGCCGAAACTTTAAAAAGCCACCTTCAAGGATGCCCTGGCATAGACCGTGTAAAATCTGCAGAAGCTCCGCTTTTGCTTCTCGAGGGCATTAATATGCCGGCAGTTATTGTTGAAGCCGGCTATTTGACCCACCCGTCATGTGAAAGCCGCCTGAATGATACGGCCTATCTGTCCCGTGCCGCCGAGTGTCTGCGCCGCGGGATTGATGATTTTTTTCGGGAAAAATAGTTTTAACGGCTTGCATGATAGGTTAAAGGATGTTAGGAACCTCTCACATATTCGGCGTATCCGGTATTCGGGGCGTGGCGCAGTCTGGTAGCGCGCCTGCTTTGGGAGCAGGAAGTCGAGTGTTCAAATCACTCCGCCCCGACCAGTCAAATCAAAAAATCGAGGCGCCTCCTATGGCCGCGTGGATGGCGTTTCGGGGGCGGCCCTCTCCCCCAGCCGTTTTTTCTCTTTTAGATAATGCAGATAATACTGTTCTGAATAGTAATAGATCTCCGACTGATTGTTATACCTTAATATAATGGAGGGGATATAGCCCTCCGTCCATATATATTCATCCAAGAAATCCTCTTTCCGTTTATATTTGCCATATTTTTTTTTTAAATACGGCTTCAGTTTTTTCCCCAGCATCTCATTTTCACTTTTTATGACAACGGAATAGAGCGCCTTTGATATGGGCGTAAAACATAAAAATACCGTTATCTCATAACCGGAGGAGGCCTCCATGAAGGACAGGCGGTCATTATAGACGACCGCCTCACGGCTATCCGCTTGATAAGTTTGATATTCGATTATTTTATACCCCTTATCGGTTACCTGTTGTATCGCCTCTTTTTTGGGCGTCCCCCACTCATAGTTCTCATATTGCGCAGAAACCGCGTCTTTTGTGGATATAAGGATAGAAAAGCATACGGAAAAAATGATTATCAATCGGATTTTTATCATTTTTCCATTTTTCTCAAGGTCTTGACAGGATGGGCGGCGGCCTTTTTCCTAGCGGCCTGTCAGCCAAAGCTTCTCAACAAAGGTCGGATGGTATAAGTCTATAACAGAATATCCTGATAGAGGGCGGTAAATAATTCTTCGCCGGAATTTATCTGCTCATCAGTCATCCGCGCTTTGAGCACATTGCGCTGTTCGGCTGCCATATTATTGCCTTGGGCCGCTGCTATCGACAGCCAGGCATAGGCCTTCACATCATCTTGGGCGACCCCCTGGCCTTTTAAATACATCATCCCGAGCCTGTACTGCGCTTCTATATCGCCCTGCCGGGCCGCGGCTTCATACCATTTAAACGCCCGGTCAAAATTGCGGTCAACCGCGATGGCCTCGTAGCACATCTCCGCATACCGGCGCCGGGAATAGGCAACCCCCTGGAATGCGGCCTTTCGATGCCATTTGGCCGCGGCTTTGGGGTTCTTTTCAACCCCCAGGCCCTTATCGTATAATACCCCCATTCGGCTCTGGGCCTTCGCATGATTCGCCTCGGCCGCCTTCAGATACCATTTGGCCGCTTTTTCAGGGGCTGCTTCAATACTTCCCAGGCCGTCTTCATAGACGACCCCCAGCGCATAGGCAGCTTCCATACTGCCGTTATTCACCGCCTGATGAAACCAGTCCACCGCTTTTGCTTCATCCCTGGTTTCCCCGAAGCTGCCCTTTATATGGGTCATGCCGAGCCGGTACATGGCATCCCCATAACCGGCATCAGCCGCATTATGGTAAAGCAAAAGCGCCCTTCTGGGATTCTTTGCCACGCCCTCGCCGTTTTCATACAATATCGCCAGGCTGTAAATAGCCGGCGGGTAGTCCGCATCTGCGGCCTTCTGAAAATATTCGGCCGCTTTTTCGTAGTTTTTGGGGATACCGTCGCCGTTATAATAAATAATGCCGACGCAATAGCCCGATTGAACGAGGCCCTGGGCATTCGCCCGCTTGTACCAGTTGAGGGCCTTCCAGTAATCCTTGGGTACCTCTTCTCCCTTGTAGTACATATTCGCTATACAGTGCTGGGCCGGCGCGTATCCGCCCTCAGCCGCCCGCTGGTACCATTGGGCGGCCTTTTCAGAATCCTGTGCCAATCCGGCGCCTTTATCATAGATGACGCCCAGGCTGTAGTGATGAACCGGCATGGCATTTTTATGATTCGCCGCCTTCTTGTACCACTGAGCGGCCTTTTCAACCGACTCTTCTTTTGTCTTTCCGGAGTAAAGCATATGGGCATAGCTGTATTGCGCCAGAACATGCCCCTGCTTAGCCGCCCGCCGGTACCACTCACAAGCTTTTTTTAAATCCTGCGGCACCCCTTTGCCATGTTCATTCATGTACCCCAATGTATACTGGGCGGCGGCGTCGCCCTTCTCCGCTGCCTTTAAAAACAGTTTCGCGGCCTTTTCGTAATTCCGTTCAACCCCCTGCCCGTTATAATACCGAATGCCTTGATCTGTCAGCTCCAAAACTTCAGGATCGGGCGGTTCAAGCCCCATGGGAATGAACTCATCCCGTTTTTTCGAGGACGGCACTGCCTTTTCAGGCGCTTCCCCGGCTTCGGCCGCTTCTATGGCCTCGGCCTGTTCCGCCGCCTCCGTCTGCTTTTGTCCGCTCCCGGCGTCACTTGTTTGACAAAACCCGGTCGACGACAGAACCAATATCAGACAAAAGATGCCCCCCAGGCAAAGAATAGGTATGAAACGATGACCGCGATAGCATTTCATGATGCGAACTCCAATAAAGCGCTAAAAATGATTATTTTTTTCGGCTCCTATAATGGGGAAAAATGCCCTAAAACCAAACACTTGTCAAGCAAATAGTTCAAGCCCCCCCAGTTGTGTCAAACGCGCCGGCGGCCTAAATCGGGTTGCATTCCGGGGTGAAGATTTCTATATTGCAGGACATACAAGGCCAAACAGGCACCAATGCAAGAGGGCGATTAATGGCAGAGCAGTCGCACAAAAAAATATTGATCGATCGGCTCATTGGGATGCTCTCAGGGGAAATCGTTTTATCCGATGATGTCCGCCACTATATCGACTCCACGCTGGCCCCCGCATCCGCCGATCAGTTGGCCGAATTCCTGACGGATTCGGACAACTGTGAAGCAGCGACGGCCATTGAGCTGATTTTTTTTCCGGATGAAGCCATGCAGGAGACGATCGAGCCGATCCTGGCTGAAACCGACTTCAGCGCCGAAGACCCATCCGAAATAGCTGCCTCCCTATGCAAAAGGCAAATGCGTGCGATCATCGGCTTTCCGGATAAGCGGGACAAAGTGGCCCTTAACGTACCCGCGTTCGCCGTCCGCCGATTGGTTGACCGGTTGCACCTTACCCGCGTGATTGACCGCCGGCTTTCCGAAACTATTAAACGGCTTGTTCCGGATGCCCACGCCGCCGCCCGGGTCCGGGTAAAATTGAGAAATGCCAGAATCAGCCAATCGAAGAACCAGACGGGCTTTCTCTGTTCCTTAATTCAAGCACTTTATAACAAATCCGAAGACTTCTGGGATTGCCTGGCCTTTGCCATCGAGCTGCTGGAACAAACCGATCCGGAGGCCGATATATACCGGGCCTTGATGGCACACAAGCAGTTTCTCATTCAATCGATCCGCACGGCGGAAAAAAACCGGCAGGCATTGGCGTCCAATACGGTGGAGGCCCTGATCATGAGAGGGGTTAACATTTCTTCGGTGGACACCGAAGCGGCCCGAGAAAAAATTGACCGGATCGACCGCATCAGCGTTTCGGTATATGGGCGGACAGAATTCTTCCCCGGCCTTGAGCCGTCCGAACAATCCCTGGATTTGGACATCCGGGACAAGGAGGATATGACATCGGTTCTGCGGCTTCTTTCATAGGAGGCATCACTCGAATTTCCATACCTCCTCGGCCATCTTTGCCGCCCTTTCCCCCCATTCCGTTTCTTTTCCCATGGCAGCGGCCTTTTTAAAGGTTTTATAGGACTTGTTGTATTGATGGATGTTCCGATAGGCTTTGCCTAGATCCAGGTATATCCGACCCTCCTCGGGGGCCTCCTTAGCAGCCTTTTCAAGCACCTCTACCGCCTTATTATACCTGCCCGTTTTCATATACACCCGTCCCAGACCATGAAGGGCCTTGGGGAAGTTCCGCATATAATCCAGGGCCTTTTTATAGTAGCGGACGGATTTTTCGTAATCGCCCTTGTGAAAATAGACGAACCCCAGATTGGTCAGGGGGTAATGCGGCGTTGCATAGAGAAGATCATCCTTTGCCTCCTTGAAGCAGTCAATGGCCGCCTCCCAGTTCTCCTTCTCCAGGTAGGCCCTACCCAGGTTGTTTCTGGCCGGCGTATAATCGGGTTTTAGCTCCAGAGCCTTCTGAAAATGGGTGATGGCTTTCTCATATTGTTTTTTCGCCATGTAAGCCAGGCCCAGATCATTTTGAAGGAAGGGGTCCTTGGCGTAGATCTCTTCGGCCTTGAGAAATTCGCGAAGCGCCCTTGTATAGGCTTTCTGGTTCATATAGGCCTCCCCTAGGTCCCGGGAGGCTTTTGACCGTTCCTTTTCCAGGGTCAGATTACTGCCGATGCATGCGCCGAGCCCGCATACCATTGCCATGAGAAGACAGAAAAAAAACGCCCCTTTTTTTGATGTCATAATCCGCTTCCTTTTATAAAACGCTTAGGGACCGGGTATCTGAACCACCTCGAATCCTTTGCCATCAAGAAAATACCGGATTCCCGTCGGAACTTCAACACCTGTGATCAATATTTTGCGCTCATTGCCCGATTCATCCGCAGCAAAAACCACCGTTGCCGGAATTTGGATGGAGATATTATGTATCCGACGCCGCTTTGCCGTCCAGAAAATCGGGGCCTCCACCTGCTCAACCGGCAGTTCGGACAAAAGCTGCCGGGCCATATCGTAATAGTCATTCCCACCGCTGAGTTGAATCACTTGAAACCCGGTCTTTTCGATCGATTTTATCGCATCGCCCTGAAGATCGCCGAAATCGATCAAGACTTCTCTGTTGGGCCCCAGAGACAGCATGTGGGTCCAGGCCTCAACCTGAAACCCCGCATACGGAAATGAAATTTCAATATCCTCCTGGTAATTATAGCCCAGCCGGCCGGCCAAGCCACGAACCAATCCGGACGGACCGGCCGCCTCGATGGTCGCCGGGTTATCCGTGCGCGATCCATCTTTCATCGCCTGGTGGGCGTTGGCAAACGAATCCGGTCGGTCTATCCATTCCCCGAGGACGACTCCGTGCCTTGCCAGATACCGATAGATCGATGCAGGCGTCCGCTCGCCGGCCTCGCGGATAAACGTCACACAGACTTTGCCGCTGCCGGCGGGGCGATCATAAATATATTCGCCGCGCACGGTTACGGATATCCCATTATCTGAAAATGTCAGCTTATTCTCGCACCCGTTTTGATCAATAATCGGGCAGATTTTTTGAAATAGATCCCGCAGATTGGGTTTTGGCGTCAGCCGAACGATCGAAAGGTCTTCCCAGAAGCGTTTAACCGCGGCGCCCGCCTCTTTTTCGAGCCTCCCCCGAGGGTCAAACAAAAGGCGTTGACCGCCTGGGAGTTCCATCACCGGCGTCCGGTCGAGCTCAAGCTTTAAGTCCGAAAGCCCCTTTCTGGGGAAAAAAAAGTCGCCTTTATCCAGCAGCCGGGCATTAAGCACGCGGGCCGCTTTTCTATAGACGGACGGCGACTGAACCGGCTTCTGCGGGGTTGCCGCCTTCCCCTGTTTTTTCTTTGACTCCGGCTTTTTGCCGGTTGTTTCCTGTGCCTTTTCCGGCGTCTTGGTCTCCGGCGTCTTGGTTTCCGGCAGCGCGGTTACAGCCAACGGTTCGGGCGCCGGTACGGGCTCAGACTCGGGGATCGGCTCGGGCTTCGGCGCCGGCTCGGCGTCTGCAGCCGTCGGTGCGGGTTCCGGCGGCGCCGCTTCAGGCATTTGCGCTTGCGCCGTCTCTTTGGCTGCGATCCGATCGGACGCATCAAATACGGCCTTATACCGTGGGACATGGCGTATGGCAGAATTCGGAAGACGGATTTTTTCCCCCACGCGGATCAGGTCGAGGTCTTCAAGATCCGGATTCATCCGCTTGACCAGTTGAAGCGCCTTTTCCAACTCCTTTTGGCTCAAATTTCCGAATTTTTTCAAAATAAGCTCGGACACCGTATCTCCGGCCTTGACTTCGTATAACGATGAACTCTGGAGCATGCTGTCCGGCAGATTGGTGATATTAATGACCGGAATTGTCACGGTACCGGTCGATTGGCCCTCAATGGTGCCGGGGGCCAGGATTTTTAAGGGGATCAAAATTTTCTGGTTGGGATAGATCAGGTCGATATCCTCGATTTCGGGGTTGAGCCGTTTGAAAATACCCAGAAATTTGGGGAAATCCGCATACGCGATCTCGCCCCTTTGCTTGAACAGTTTGGTCACATAGTCATTTTTCCGGACCACATAGGGATCGCACAGGATATCGCGCCCCCTGTCCTCGCAGATCATGAATCGTTTTTGGAAAAACGACGCCCCCGCAGGGGCCGCAATTAAGACGCAGCCCATGGCCGCGGCGGCGGCCAGGCTAATTACAACCTGCCGGAATTTAACGAAATTCATTTAATCGGATGCCTTCTTTAAATCCAGAATTTCAGCTATTTCTCTGGCCATGCGGGCGACAAACGTATCCAGTGCGGCTCCGGAAAGCGGTTTACCGGGCTCGGGCACGGCCTCCAGATCCGCCGGACGAATGAGTTCCGGTGAATTGATCAACTCCGGTTTGGGCGTGACCCCGTATTCCGGCGGGAAACTGTCCTCAAAATACATCTCCTGAAAACCGGAAAATTTAAGGGCATGGGCGGTGGAGTCCAGAACCACGCTTTCATGCGGTTCCAGCAGTCCGCGCTGTTTCGCCGACACCAGACCGGCCAGGCACTCGCCCCCATGGGTGCAGATGACATGGCCATTGCGGTTGGCGGTCAGCTGCCAGTCCATAATCTGCTGTTCAGTGACTTCGGCGACATAGATCCGCTTACGGCCGGCAGTTTGGTTATATTTTTCCACCAGGTGAATAACGCGCGGCATGGACACCGGATTTCCGATCATGGCCGCCTGCGCGACGCTCGGTTTTACATGCACGGGTTCAAAATACCGTTTGTCCGGGTCCGGCTCCAGATAATACCTGTATACCGGATTGGCGTGTTCGGACTGAACGCCGATAATCTTTGGCAGATCATCGATAATCCCGGTTTCATAGAATTTTAGGAACCCGTTGATCACCGCGGTAATGTTGCCGGCATTGCCGATGGGCACGACCACTACCCGATCGGCCATATCGTATTCAAAATACTGGGCGATTTCATACGAATAGGATTCCTGCCCCAGTATCCGCCAGGCATTTTTCGAATTCAGAAGCGCGACGTGGTAGTTCTCGGACAAAGCCTCGACAATCTTCATGCAATCGTCGAAAACACCGGGAATTTCAAACACGGCCGCCCCGCTGCCCAAAGGCTGGCCCAGCTGCTGGGGGGTGACTCTTTTGTGGGGCAGCAAAACCGCCGATTTCACATGCGGCTGCAAAAAGGATGCATAAAGGGCCGCAGAGGCGGAGGTATCCCCCGTTGAGGCGCACACGGCGAGGATATCGGATACATGCCCCTGCCGGATCAGATACTGAATGTAGCTCAACGCACTGGCCATGCCCCGGTCCTTGAAGGAGGCGCTCGGGTTCTGCCCGTCGTTTTTGAAAAATATCCGGGCGCCAACCATTTCCTGAAGCCGGGCGTTGGATTCGATAACCGGCGTATTGCCTTCGCCGAGATAGACGAGCGCATCCAGCGGCAAAATCGGCCCGACGAACTCATGGAACCGATAAATACCCTGAAGGGCCGGGATATTCAACATTTTCCGGTAGTCAAAAATCTGCCGCCAGGTGCCGCCCGGGATCTTTTTTAACCGCTCAAAGGCCGGATCCTGAAGCAAAAGCACTTGGCCGCAGTGCGGACACGTATATAAAAGTTTTTCAATGCCATATTCCGTCCCACAGCCCAGGCACCGGTAGATCAGTTCGCCGGCGGGCTCCGGAACCAGGTAGGATTGTATATCTTTCGGAAATTCTTCGGGTTTCACGATGCGATGCGTTCCTTTCCGCCCATATACGGTCGCAGCGCCTCCGGGATCACCACACTCCCGTCAGCCTGCTGATAGTTTTCCAGAATCGCGGCCACGGTTCGGCCGACGGCCAAACCGGAGCCGTTTAACGTATGAACCGGCTCAGTGCCCTTCCTGCCCCTGCGGCGCATGCGGATACCCGCCCGCCGCGCCTGGAATCCTTCGAAATTGCTGCAAGAGGAGATCTCACGGTATTTTTCCTGGGCCGGCATCCAGACTTCGATATCATAGGTTTTGGCAGCGGAGAACCCGAGATCGCCCGTGCACAAGACCACCACCCGGTAGGGCAGCGAAAGGCGCCTGAGCACCTTTTCGGCGTCCGCCAGAAGCTTTTCCAGCTCATCATAGGAGGTCTCCGGGGCAACAAACTTAACCAGCTCCACCTTGTTGAATTGATGCTGCCGGATCAGTCCGCGCGTATCCTTGCCATGGGAGCCGGCTTCAGAGCGAAAGCACGGCGTAAAGGCGGTATAATAAATCGGCAGCTGGGCTTCATCAAGCATTTCATCCTGATAGATATTGGTTACCGGCACTTCTGCCGTGGGAATCAGATAGTAATCCCATTTTTCCAGTTTAAACAGATCCATTTCAAATTTGGGCAGCTGGCCGGTACCGGTCATGGATTTGCGGTTAACGATAAACGGCGGAAGCACCTCGGTATAGCCGTTCTCCCCGATATGAAGGTCTAACATAAAGGAAATCAGCGCCCGCTCCAGCTGCGCGCCTACCCCGAAATACAGGGGGAAACGGGCCCCCGTGATTTTTGCCGCCCGCTCGAAATCAAGGATTCCTAAGGCCTCGCCAATATCCCAGTGGGCCTGGGGCTCGAAATCAAAGACGCGCTTTTCCCCTTCGCACTTGACCAGCCGATTCTCTGTATCGTCCTGGCCAAACGGAACCGATGCCTCGGGGATATTCGGAATGCGAATCATAATTTCGTGTATCGCCTCCTCGCATTCCGTCAGCTCCTGCTGCATTTGTTTAATCCTGTTTGCGACCCCGCGCATCTCGGTGACTTGATCCTCGGTATCCACACCGTTTTTTTTCTTTTTCGCGATCTCGTCGGACATGACGTTCTTACGATGCCGCAAGGCCTCCATCTCGGCGAGAATTTCGCGGCGTCGGCCATCCGCGGCCTGAAACGCATCAAGATCGGCGGAATCCCCACGTTTTTCCAAAGCATCCGAAACTGCAGATAAATTTTCTCGGACGTACTTGATTTCCAGCATAGAATACCTATATTTTATTATTTGGAATATATATAAATAACTATAAAATATTTAAAATTATCACCCATCACCTGAGTCGTCAATAATTATTGAAAATTTTGAAAAAATCAGGTATAGAAGGATATATATTTTCTTTTAATGGAGAAAAGATTGATGGAGGATGTCAAAGACAAAAAATATGAACTGCGCAAACTGATCGAAAAAAAACTGGATACCCTCTCCCGCGAGGAAATCCAAAAAAAACTGAAGGCGATAGAAGCCCAGTTGTTTGAGTTTGCCAACTTTATTGAAGCGGAAGTGTCTCTGCTATACATTAGCCAGCAGCATGAAGTGGCTACCGGCCATATTATCCGCCGATGCATGGACAGCGCCAAAAATATTATTCTGCCCGTGTTTGACAATTCCAACGGGGGCGCCAAATTCTATAAAATACAGGATGTGGATGCGGATCTGAAAAAGGGGGCCGGCAATGTGCTGGAACCGAATCCGGAGCGCTGTAAACCGGTTTCGATGGAAAATATTGATATTGCCATTATACCGGGAGTGGCTTTTGACGAAAAGGGCGGCCGCCTTGGAACCGGTGCCGGCCGATACGACCGAATCATCCCCAAGCTTCCGGTAACGGCCAGAAAAGTCGCCTTTGCCTTCGAGGATCAGATCACCCAGATGGTTCCCATGGAGGCCCACGATAAGTTCGTGGATATCATCATAACCGAGGAACGCATCATCTATAAAATCTGACACCGATTGTCACCGGCACTAAAGGATGCCTGTTCCCGTAAATATATGAAACCTGTTGTTGCGGTTATCGGACGCCCGAATGCCGGAAAATCCACCTTTTTCAACCGTATTACGCGATCTTCTGACGCTTTGGTCGACGCTTTTCCGGGAGTTACCAGAGACCGGCATTACGGAAGCGCCGAATGGAACCAAGTGGCATTTACCCTGATTGATACCGGCGGATTTGCCGGAGCCGAGGATGAGTATACCGCTATGAGCCGCCGGCAGGTCGAGCAGGCGATCAGCGAAGCGGATGCCGCCATTCTGCTGCTTGACGGCAAAACCGGGCCCTCCCCGCATGACCGGGAACTCTTGGAGCTTGCCCAGTCATTTGAGATCCCCCTTATCCATGCGGTAAACAAAATCGACAGCGAAGCCCGGGAAGAGCGCTGCTACCCCTTTTACGAGCTCGGCGTGGAAACGCTGTTTCCGATTTCCTCCGCCCACGGCTACGGTATTTACGATCTTCTCGACGAATTAACCGCCAAACTTCCCGCCGCCGAAGCCGAACCGGAAACCGATGCAGTGAGAATCGCGGTTATCGGCCGTCCAAACGTGGGCAAATCATCCCTGGTCAACCGGATCCTCGGTGAAGACCGGGTGCTGGTGAGCAGTCAACCCGGTACCACCCGGGATGCGATTGATACGGAATTCTCGGTGAACGGCAGGCGTTACATTTTTATCGACACGGCGGGGATCCGCAGAAAAAGCCGGGTATCCAAAAAAATTGAAAAATATTCAATCATCAAGGCGTTAAAAAGCATCGAGCGCTCAGATGTGGTGCTTATCCTGCTGGACGGGCATGAGGGCATCACCGACCAGGACGTCAAAATTGCGGGCTACGCCTTTGAACAGGGCAGGGGCTGCATCTTTGTTTTGAACAAATGGGATATCGTTGAAAAAGACAGCCGGACCATGCAGCGTATGATGGATTGGCTAAGAAGCGAAGCCAAGTATTTGAGCTTTGCGCCGGTCCTCACGGTATCGGCCTTAACCGGCAAACGCGTCCGGAAAATTTTCGAGGTGGTGGATACGGTCTATGATCAATACAGCCGCCGGATCGCCACCGCCTCCTTGAACAAAATCATCGAACAGGCTACCTGCCGCACCGAGCCCTCCCTTTTCCGGGGCAAACGCCTGAAGTTCTACTACGCCACGCAGGTATCGACCCGGCCGCCGACCTTCGTATGCTTTGTCAATTTCCCGGAAGGGGTCCATTTTTCATACAGGCGCTATCTTATCAACCAGATCCGATCGGAAACCGGTCTCGACCAGGTGCCCGTTCGGCTGTATTTCAGAAAAAGGGGCGGATCCGAGACGCCTCGGAAAAAAAGGCGATCGCCCCCCAAAAATCGCAGAACCCGGAAACGGGCCTGATCGATCAAGGCTTCTCTTACATGTCATCCGAGGATTCCAACGAGACCCGAGATCTTTTTGAACATCAATCCAAAAAGGCCGCCGAGGCCTCGCGTCCCCTCGCCGACCGGATGCGGCCGAAAATTCTGGACGAATTGATCGGCCAGGACCAAGCGGTTGGCAGTGGCACCCTGATCCGGAACGCCGTAACCAGCGACCATCTTTTTTCCATGATCCTATGGGGCCCCCCTGGATCCGGCAAGACCACCATCGCCCGGATCATCGCCGAACAGACGAGCTGCCATTTCGTCCATATTTCGGCGGTTCTTACCGGCGTCAAAGACATCAGGGACGTCATTGAAACGGCCAGGGAGCAGCGAAAGCTCTATCAAAACCGAACCATCCTGTTTGTGGATGAAATCCACCGGTTTAACAAGTCCCAGCAGGATGCCTTCCTCCATCATGTGGAAAGCGGCCTGATCACCCTGATCGGGGCCACTACGGAGAACCCCTCTTTTGAGGTCATCGCCGCGCTTTTATCCAGATGTCAGATGATTCCCCTCTATGCCCTCTCTGATGAGGCCCTTCAAAAACTTTTGGCAAGGGCCATCTCCGATAGGGAAAAGGGACTGGGCGATGCCGGGCTGACGCTCTCGGATGCCGCTCTTAAACATATCGTTTCCATCTCTGACGGCGACGGACGGGCCGCCTTGAACGCATTAGAGATCGCGGCCTTTACGGCTCAATCCGCCGGAAGAGCCGAAATCGCCCGGGAGGACGTGGAAACCGCGCTGCAGCGAAGGGCGCTTTCCCACGACAAATCCGGAGAGGCGCATTACAATCTCATCTCCGCATTTCATAAAAGCCTGCGCGGCAGCGATCCGGACGCCTCCCTTTATTGGCTGGCTCGGATGCTGTCAGCCGGCGAGGACCCATACTACATCGCCCGCCGCATGGTGCGGTTCGCCTCTGAAGATATCGGCAATGCCGATCCCCGGGCACTATCTGTTGCCATGGACGCGATGGCGGCCTACCGGTTTCTGGGCTCCCCCGAAGGCGATTTAAGCCTTGCGCAGGCGGCCGCCTACCTCGCCTGCGCGCCTAAAAGCAACCGCATCTACACGGCTTATGGACAAATCCAGAAAACCATAGAAAAAACCGGCGCCCTTGCCGTGCCCTACCCCATCCGCAACGCCCCTACCCGCCTCATGGAAGAGGAAGGCTATGGCGAAGGGTACAAATATCCGCACGATTATCCGGGGGGCGTCACCCCTCAGGATTACCTGCCGGACAGGCTCAAGGGGAGCACTTTTTATGAACCGACAGACCGGGGTTATGAAAAGATCCTCAAGGAACGGCTGCACCAGTGGCGGGAGATGATCCGAAAGAGCCGGGATAAATAATCGTCACTTATACCTAAATTGAGCGTTTCAATTTTTTGAAGGTTTAATTTTTATATCATTTTCAGGATATTGAATTATTTTTTGATCTTGAAAATCGCTCAATTTAGGTTATACTTCTTCTCTAAATCCTCGAGCCTTTCAATGTAACTATTCTGATATATCAGGCTGTTCTGGCTCCGGACGTCATCGAGGACCAGCTCAATATGGGGGCGAATATCTATTCCATACCGGTTCAATGTGGCCTTGTTGGCCTGGTCCAGCACCAAAACGCTGTAATACCGGGTGAGGCAACGGATATTGGACTCCCGGCGCAACAGATAGCTCTTTCCGGAAAGCGTATCTAAAAAAAAACTCGCATATTCGTAGAGGGTCTCCAGGGAAACGATCGCTTCATCCTGGCCGCCACAGCCGCCGAGTTTTACATAATAATCATAGAAGTTCCCCATGGCATGTTCCAGCACCCCCGCCTCGACATTCAAGATCTGCTTGACAAGCCTGATCCGTTCCTTCTTCAATATACGGAAGAAATGGGCCTGATTGTGCATGAGGCTGACAATATCTTTGGTCTCGCCGATGATCATCGGCGGATGCGCGGAGAGCGCCGATACCATCTCCTCAAAAACCCGGCGGGCCCCTTTGCCCTCAACAGCGTCGGCTTTAATGGCCTCTTTCCGATCCAAATATTCGAAGAACGCGTCGATTTTTTTCTCCAGCCGGTAACAGTCCGGTCTCTGCCTTGCCTCCATGGTATTGACGGCGGGCTTTTCAGGCGGCCCCCCGAAGACCTTCTCGATTTGTTTCGCAGAAGCCGCCCGCCGTTTTTCAGGCGTGTCGGTTTCCTCCGCCATCTGCTGCTTCAACTGGCCTACCGTTTTTTCCAGCTCAGATGTCTTCTCCGTCAGCCTATCCGTCTTCTGCTTCACAGCGGTTTCGACCTGTTTTTGATGCCAGTCCATAACTTTGATGTAGCCGAAGTAACCGGCGGCAACGATAACAACAAGAATAATCAGACCGGCGATATATTTGCCCACACCGGCAGATGCGAATTGATGTTCCTGCATTTTGAAACGGGGCTCCTTTTGGTTTATTGGCGCCTGCGGCGATTTTTTCATCCTGACGGATAACACGGCCGCTAGCTCTAGTTAACAGCATATTAAAAAGGATTCAATACGCAATGCCGTCAGCTTCATCGCCATATGGCATCGGAGGCTGCCTCGAACGATAGGAGGGTTTCAAATTTTTTGATTAAAAGGATTCAATAGCCTGAAAATAAAATAAAAATTCAATCTTGACAATCTCGTAAAAAGTCGATTTTAGGATGGCAAAGTAAAAAGTTCAAGATCAAGGCGCGCAAAATCCCGAGGAATGCAGCGTACTTAGCTGTACGTGAAATTCCGAGGGACGGAAGCGCAACACAGATATTGGACTTCTAAGTAACATCACATATTAGTTATGCGGGAACAAGCTTGAATCCTAATGATTTCGCTTGATTGGCAACCCGCTTTTGCAAACGCCGCTGATGTTCTTGTTCATGGTCAGCGAATATGGTTTCA
>JAGXLR010000184.1 GCA_018334555.1 Desulfobacterales bacterium | reverse complement strand
TACCAGGAGCAGCTCGTTGGTCGCCCTGAAGTCCCCATTGCGGCACTTATAGGGATTTTCCAGACCCTGATAGTAATCATTCTCAGCCCCGTTGCTCCGGTGGAGGTCGTTTTCATCCCGCCAGTCGAGGATTGAATCCACAATAACGGATTCAAGCGTTTCATCCACCCGCGCCGCCATCAGCATTACCTCCAACAGCCGCTTGTTTGCGGTATTAATATTGATTTTACCGTTTTCGTTTAATATTTTTACTGAATACCCCCCTTCCGATGCCTGATCGATTTCAGCCGATATTTCCCGCTCGAGCGTATCCCGCTCTTTTCCGGATTGCGACGCGTTATACGCGATTATCGAGGCGACAGCCTGATTGACCCCGGCTACGGCGTAGTACCGGGCTTTGGTCGCGTCTTTAAAATTGCCGACGATATTGATCTGGGATCTGACGGTAAAAGAGAACTCGCCGACGATCACCCAAAGCAGCATCAACACCCACAGCACAATAAATAGTGCGATGCCCCGGTTGTTTTTCCACCGATCGATCATTTATCCCGGCTCTCCGATACGATACGGGCCATCACGTGGACAGGCGTCATTTTCGCCTCCAGCTGCCATTCGATCCGGACCGCCGCAGGCACGCCGTCTTCCTTGTTTATCGCCCATTTTTCCACCCACTGCCGCCGATCCTCATCTATTTGCAGGAATTGGAACCCAATATGCTGCAAATCCCTGATCAAAACCCGAAAGTCCTCCGGCTCGGGTCGAATCCTTTCCAGTCCGTCATGAATAAACACCCGGTTTTTTTCAAACACCATTAGCCGTAGCCGCCCCTCCGCATCGGGCAAAAACCGATAGTTCACATACACGCGGCCATAACTGTTCTCAGGAATAAGGGACACATCGGAGATGAATTCAAGGCCGTTTTGATCCGCCTTGAAAAAATAGGCCTCTTCATCGTTGTCGACATCCGTTTTTCCCGTGTAGGCGGCAGAGAGCTGTTGGGCAAGCCGCTGCAAAATGATTCTCTGCCTTTGATGGGCGGCAATATCGGCCTCGCCGTGCTCCCAGGCCCGGACGCTTATCCGGAATGAGCCGAATATGACCACCATGATGACGCCAATGAGGGTCAGCGAAATCATCAGCTCAATCAGCGTAGACCCCTTATTGCGGCACGTATCGTCAGTTAAAGGAGGGCCCATGATCCGACCATACGGCAAGTGTCTGCGTTTTCAACCGGTAGTTTCGGTCGCGGCCCAGGCGCTGCCAGGCGACGCTTACGATAATATTAAAAAGCGTAACCGGTGTGGGGGTATCGCGGTCCGTGATTTTTTCTCCGGCGGATATGTCGATCCGCCATTGATACCCATCGCCAAAATCCCCGGAAAATTCTCCAGGCGCCAGGCGCTTTGACAGCAGCACCGATTCCATTTTTTCTTTTGCATGAAAAATGCCCCGCTCGTAGTCGTTGGATATCTTAAGCGACTTCATAGATCCGGAAAAAAGCTGCAAGACAACTACCAGGGCAATCGATAGGATCATAAACGCCACCAACGTTTCAATCAGGGTAAAGCCCCGGCGGCTGCCCGGGGCCCTGAATAGATGCCGGCTTTGATTTAAAGAGCGGCCTATGGCGGCGGCAATCGTTTTTAACAAACTATTCATAGCATGCCCAGGAAAACAAGGAAGTCGCTTTCAGCCCGAAACGTCATGATACCTGTTTGACTTCGACCAGGCTGGTGATAAAATCGATTTGGATTGCGTACTTATTGCCCCGTTCATTGGCTAATACGATTTCCCCCCCGCTGCTGCTGCCGTTGGGGAAAAAATAGACGGCAAACAGGCGCGGGTTTAGCTGGTGAATGGTCGTACGGGCTTTTATCAGGCTGACTTTTTCGGGAAACTCGTAACTTTTAAAACTTTGCCCGCCTTCATCGAATGACAGCCGATAAATGTCCGCTTTTTCAAATTTCTCTGCCGGCATCACCCCGAGCCGATGATGCTTTAAATCAAAAAAAACGATATAGGCCTTTTTTTCAGTTGCCGAGGCATTGCTCACATACCGCAGCGTAGCAGAGATACGCTTGGCGGATGTTTTCAGACGGGTATTTTCCAGCGGTGAAACGAATCTTGGCACGACAAAGGCCGAGATCATACCGATAATAACCAGAACGACCAGGAGCTCGATGAGCGTGAATCCATTTCTCATCGATCGAGGCTTTTCCAGTTTACAATATCGGCGTCCTCGCCTTCGCCCCCGGGCCTGCCGTCAGCGCCGTATGAAATAATATCATAGTCCCCGTGCTCTCCCGGCGAGCGATATACATATTCGTTTTGCCAGGGATCCAGCGGGATCTCTTTGGGCAGATAGGGCCCGTCCCAGTTTTCCTCGTCGGCCGGCCGCTCCCGCAAGGCTTTGAGCCCCTGTTCGGTTGAAGGGAACTCCCCGTTGTCCAGCCGATAGGTATCGAGCGCGGTCTCAAAAAGCGATATCTGGGCCTTTGCCGCTTTCTGTTTGGATTTGCCGACTTTGCCAAACATCCGGGGGCCTACCAGAGCGGCCAACAGCCCGAGAATGATCATCACGATCAACAGTTCGATAAGTGTAAACCCTTTTTTATTCCTCAAAATTCGCATTTTCTCCGTCTCTCCATTCAATTATCTAAAAAGGCACCTCATTTAAGCTAAAAACCGCCATCAGCATGGAAACAACGATAAATCCCACGACCACGCCCATTGTCAGTATCAGGGCCGGTTCAAGCAGATTGATCAATCGTTTGACGGTGTTTCGCACGATCCTTTCATAATTGTCCGCCACTTTCATCAACATCGATTCCATCTGGCCGGTCTCCTCTCCGACCTTGATCATGTTAAGGGCCAGCGGCGGAAAAATGTTTTCCTCCTCCAGCGACCCGGACAGGGTCTCGCCCTCCTTGACCCTGTTATAGGTATTTTCCATTGCCATTATAATAATGATATTGCCCGCTGTTTCCTTGACCAGGTTCAAGGCCCGTAAAATAGGCACACCGCTTCGGATCAGTGTACCCAGGGTCCTTGTCAGTCTGGCGATTTCAATCATCTTGATAAGGCTGCCAAGCATCGGTTGGTTGATTTTAAACCTATCCCACCGATAGCGACCGGCCTCTGTGCTCTTGAATCGTTTAAAACAGAAATAGAGGACGATCCCCCCCGCGATAACCAGCCACCAATAGCTTCTGAGGAAACCGCTGAATCCCAGGATGATTTGGGTGCTCGCCGGAATCGTCTGGCCCATATCGGAAAAAATGACCGAAAACTTCGGCAGCACATAGGTCAGCATGATGATAATGGAGGCACCGCCGACAAACACCAGAAACATGGGATAAACCAGGGCGGAGACGATGTAGTCCCTCATCTCCTGGCTGTTTTCCAGAAAAGCGCCCAACCGGTCCATGACTGACGGCAGGACCCCGCCTGTCTCTCCTGCCTTGATCATGTTCACATACAGCGTCGAAAAAACCTTTGGATGCTTGCCGAGCGCCTCTGATAGGGAATTGCCGCCTTCCACATTGGCCAGGACCTCTTTTAGAACCGCCTTGAACTTATCCTTTTCCGTAACATCGATGAGAATCGTCAATGCCCGGTCAAGCGGCAGGCCGGCGTCTAACAGGACCCCCAAATCCTGTGTAAAAAAAAGGACATCCTTGGAAGTCACCCGCTTGAAAACCGAGAGGATATCTGTTGACAGATCCAACCGGATTCGGCTGAGCTGATCGGCCTTTGCGGGATTGACCCGAATGGGGATATAGCCCATATGATGCAGCTGGGTGATCACCGCACTTTTGTCTTCAGCCTCCAGCTCTCCCTCAAAGACCGCACCTTTTTTGTCCGTGGCTTTATATTTGAAAGTATGCGCCATTATTTTTCCAGTGTTACCCGCAGCACTTCCGGAATCGTCGTGATGCCCCGCTTGACCTTATCCCAGCCGTTTTGCCGAAGCGTCGACAGACCCTTTTCCCCGGCCAGCTCTTTTAGGCGCTCGCCGTCGGACTGCCTGGCAATCTCTCTTCTGAAATCAGCGTCCATTGGCAGATACTCAAAAATCGCCGTTCTTCCCTTAAATCCGGTATTTCGACACATTTCGCAGCCGCTGCCCATATAGAACCGGGTATTTTCAATCTCGTCGGCCTCCGCCCCGATGGCCTTCAACAGTTTTTCATCCGGCTCATACGGCGTCTTGCAGTTCGGGCAAATCGTTCGAACCAACCGCTGGGCCAAGACCCCGAGCACGGTTGAGCTGATCAAAAAACTCTCCACGCCCATATCCATCAGCCGGGTAATGGCGCCGACGGCATCATTGGTATGCAGGGTGCTGAACATTAAATGACCGGTCAAGGCCGACTGAATGGCTATTTCGGCGGTCTCTTTGTCGCGGATCTCTCCGACCAGTATCACGTCCGGGTCCTGACGAACAATGGATCGCAGCCCGTTGGCGAACGTGAGCCCGATTTTCCGGCTGACCTGGATCTGGTTGACCCCGCTCAGATAGTATTCCACCGGATCCTCGAGCGTTATGATCTTGTTCTCCGGCGTATTGATTTTGGATAAAGAGGTGTAGAGGGTGGAGGTTTTCCCGCTGCCGGTGGGGCCGGTAACCAGAATCATGCCATAGGGCTGGGTAATCAACCGCGTGTACTCCGAAAGCAATTCCTGCGGAAAACCGATATGCTCGAGATCAAGTATCAGCATTTCCCGGTCCAGCACCCGCATGACCACGCTTTCCCCAAAAAGCGTGGGAATAGTGGAAACCCGGAAATCGATTTCCCGATTGGCCACCTTGAGCTTGATGCGTCCATCCTGGGGCAGGCGCCTTTCAGCGATGTCTAAGTTGGCCATGATTTTGACCCGTGAGATAATGGCCGACTGAAGCCGCTTGGGCGGGGTCTCCATATCATGTAAAACCCCGTCAATACGGAATCTCACTCTAAATTCGGTTTCAAATGGCTCCAAATGGAGGTCACTGGCGCCCAGCTCAACGGCATTCAATATCAGGCGGTTGACCAGCCGTATGATCGGCGCCTCGGAGGCCAAGTCCTTCAAATGCTCCGCGTCTTCCTGGCTCTCCTCGCTCAGGTCGTAGACATCCCGCCCCGCCTCTTCGATGATCGTCTCGATCGACTGGGTACCGGTTCCGTATAACCGCTCGACGGCATCGAGTATATCGGCCTCATTACCGGCTGAGACCTCCACCTCCATCTCATAGGCATGCTCCAATGCCTCGATCGTATAGAAATCATTGGGGTCGGCCATGGCGATTTGCAGCTTATGGTCATGGAGCGCAATGGGAATGAACCGGCATTGCCTCATGAACTGATCCGAAAGATTATCAAGGATAATCGGCTCCTTGGGATAATCAGAGGAGGAGAGTACTTTCATATATGAACCCCAATTACAACGATTCTTACGCTCGAAATGACAACGGCGAAGATTTTTCTTGCCGTGCCCAAATTCTGCTGAAAGGATTATTCAGTTTTGATGGCTTCGTAAAAAACGGTTTATTCCGCTAACAGGCCATTTTTGCAGAAAGTAACTCTAAAAAACATCCGCATTGTCATTTCGAGCGGCAGCGAGAAATCTTTAGCAATCAAGATTCCTCGTCACTTTCGCTCCTCGGAATGACAGAAAGCTAACCTTCTGGAATATTGATATATATTTTTAAGTTCCTTAGAAGTCCAATATCTGTGTTGCGCTTCCGTCCCTCGGATTTTCACGTACAGCTAAGTACGCTGCATTCCACGGGATTTTGTGCGTCCCCGGATCTTAAACGGGGCTTGAACTTTTTTCTTTGATGGCTTCGTAAAAAGTCCAATATCTGCGTTGCGCTGCATTTCTCGGAATTTCACGTACTCCTATGTACGCTGCATTCCTCGAAATTTGCGTCGCCTTGATCTTGAACTTTTTTCTTTGCCAT
>JAGXLR010000029.1 GCA_018334555.1 Desulfobacterales bacterium | reverse complement strand
GCGGCTGATGGATAATAATGCCCTTAATGCCGGCTTCCATCAATTCCGGGATAAATCCATGGCCGTCATATCGCTGCCCCTTGATGGCCACAAAAACCTGATCCCGGCGGATGGTTCGGGAGTCGATGCCGATCCCATAGAACATAGCCGTCTTGGGACCGGCCACCAGGGTTCCGCCGGTAGCCGCCAGAAGATCCTCTATTCGCCATGGAATCGGTGCATCCATCAGTTTAAGGAAAGCCCCTGTTCCGCAATTTTTCGATCATCAAAATCCAAAATTCGGCTGCCCACGATTTGATAGGTTTCATGCCCCTTGCCCGCGATCAAAACCGTATCCCCCGGCTTTGAAATCCGGATACCCAGCAGGATAGCTTTCTCCCGGTCCGGTTCAACCACATAGCCCGTCGATCCCAAATCGTCTTCAAGCTCCGCTGCCGACAATCGACGGGGCAATACCCGATGGGCGCCGATACGAATGGCCTCGATGATATCCATCGGCGACTCGGTCCTCGGGTTATCCGATGTAATGATCACCAGATCGCTCTTGCTGGCTGCGATCGCCCCCATCTTTGGCCGCTTGTCCATATCCCGGTCACCGCCGCAGCCGAAGACGCAGATCAATCGACCGGGATTGATCTCGCGCAGGGTTTCCAATACGTTTTCCAATGCATTGGGCGTATGGGCATAATCCACAAAAACATGCCGGCCGGCGGCATCGGAAATGCGCTCCATACGGCCGGGTATGTTTGAAACCGACTCAATTCCCGCTTTTATTCCCTCGGGCGGCACCCCCAGGACCCGGCCGACGGCAGCGGCACACAGGATATTCTCAAGGTTGAACCGACCGGCAAGCCCGGATCGAATGGTTAATTCGCCCTCGCCCATATGGATATTCGCGCGGGTGCCGGTTTGATCAAAGGCTGTATGCGTCGGATAGACCGTATTTTGTGCATCCATCCCAACCCGTATGATCGGGCAATGCGCCAGTTCAGCCGCCAGCTCACGCCCTCTTTTATCCGCCGTATGGATGACCGCCGAACCGGCCCCTTTACCGCTTTTCGGATCGAGATACGCCGTAAACAGCTGTTTCTTAGCCTCCCAATAGGCGCCCATGTCACGATGAAAATCCAGGTGATCCTGGGTCAAATTGGTGAACACCCCGACATCGAACAGGCAGCCCCGCACCCGTTCCAGCGCGATGCCATGGGAGGAGACCTCCATCACCACATGGGTTACACCGGCATCGGCCATCTCCGCCAGGATGCATTGGAGCTCCGGGGCTTCAGGTGTCGTCAGCGGATTGTCGAAAATTCTGCCGCCGTATCGATAGTTGATGGTGCCGATAACGCCGACCGGCACCTTTTGCATGGCCAGCATCCGCTCAATGAGATAGGCGATGGTGGTTTTTCCGTTGGTACCGGTAATTCCGATCATCACCAGGCGGTCCGAAGGGTTCCCGTAAAACCGCGCCGCCAGAAGCGCCAGTGCCTTGCGTGAGTTATCCACCCGAAGCATAACCGCATCTTTTACGCCGGCGACATCCCGATCGATGATCACGGCAGCCGCCCCCCGGGAAACGGCATCTGAAACAAAGCTGTGGCCGTCCGCGCGCTGCCCTTTGATGGCCACGAACACCCCCCCTGGAATAACTGAATCCGAGCGGTAATGAATGGCGGGGATCTCCATATCCATAAGATCCGCAGGGACCGGATGCGCCTGTTCCACTTCGAGTTCCGAATATATTGCTTCTATGAGGAGGGATAGCCTCATGCGCCCTTCTTCCTGGATTTTATCGCCACATTATAGTGCCGCCGTCCCTGATAAGGCGGGATGTCTAGATAGTTAAACGACTCCTTGACAATCTTTCTAAAAGCCGGCGCCGCCACCACACCCCCGTAATGGGCTTTCTGCGGTTCATCAATGACGACAATCACAGCCAGCTTTGGGGATTCCTTGGGCGAGAACCCCACGAACACCGCATTATATTCGCAGTTCTCATATGTTCCCCTGGAATTGATCTTTTGGGCGGTCCCGGTTTTTCCGCACACCTTGTAACCGGATGGCACCGCCCGGCTGCCGGTACCCTTCTTGGAGGTAACCGAGAACATGATATCTTTCATAATGTCTACCGTACGGGTAGAAACGGCCCGCCGCCGGACTTCGGGCTCATTGGTATCGATGATCCGGCCGTTTTTATCGGTAATCGCCTTGACGATGCGCGGCTTCATCATGACCCCTTGATTGGCAATGGCGGATACGGCGTTAATCAGCTGAATGGCTGAAACGGAGATTCCCTGGCCAAAGGCAATGTTGGCATGATCGATTGTCCGCCATTGCTGAAAAGGCCTTAAACGCCCGGCGGTCTCACCCGGACAGTCGATCCCGGTTTTTTCGCCGAACCCGAATTCCCGGAGGGTGTGGTCGAGACGTTTCGGCCCGACCCGTTCGGCGATCTTGGCCGCCCCGATATTGCTGGAAAACTGGACCACCTCTTTAAAGGTAATAAGCCCATGGGGGTGGGTGTCGTGGATCACATGGCCGCCGGTGCGGTAGCTGCCGTCTTCACAGTCAATAAGGGACTGCGGGGAATAAACGCCGGATTCCAGGGCGGCCGCCGCCGTGAAAACCTTCATGACCGAGCCGGGTTCGAATGGATCCGTGATCGCCCGGTTCCGCCATGTGTATTTAGAGTAATCCCCGAACGAATTCGGATCGAATCGGGGATAATAGGCAATCGCCCGTATAGCTCCGGTCTGAGGCACCATAGCCACCGCCATACCGGATTTGGCCTGGTATTGCCTGACTGTATCCTCAAGCGCCCTTTCCGCAATAAACTGTATGGTGCTGTCTATGGTCAGGATGAGGTTACTGCCCTCATCATCGAAGGGGCTTTCCGCCTCCCGATGAAAGATCCGTCCCAGCGCATCTTTGGCAATGGTCCACTGCTTTTGACTGCCCCTCAAATAATCATCATAATAGTACTCAAGGCCTTCCAGTCCGTTGCCATCGACGCCGGAGAAGCCGAGCACCTGGCCGGCCAGCGTTTGATTGGGATAGACCCGGCAATAACCGGGGATATACGCCAATCCCTGGATATCGAGCTTTTTCAGCATTTCCGCCTGCATGGGGGAGACGTCCCGCTCCATCCACACGAAGGCGGCATCCCGGGCCAATTGATGGCGCAGGGTCCGCCGGGATATATCCAGATGCTCGAGGAGTTCACCCGCAATCCGATCCGGATGGGAGATCCTTCTTGGATGGGCGCCAATTGATGTAACCCGGGTGCTGATAACAAGTTCCTTCATGTTCACATCATAGATCGTGCCCCGCCGGCCCTTGCACTTGACGGCTTTTTTATATTCGCTGGAAGCCCGCTTCGATAAATTCACGTCCTGAATGATCTGGATATAAAACGCCTTCACACCGATAATGATATAGAGGATCGTAAACACGCATCCGAGAAACAGAATGCGCCGGTTTCGGCGTTTAATACGGGTCTTTCCGGTTTCGGTCCAGTTCATGGGAGCACCACAATCTGATCCGGTTTGGGGGTTACAAGCCCGAACCTGGGTTCGGCGATCCGGTTGAGGGTGTTCGGAGACCTCAGCCGGGCCAGTTCGATTTCCAGGTTCTTTCGCCTATCGAGCAGATCCTCCTGCCGCTCGGTGGCTTCGGTGATCTCGTAGCCGACCCGTATGCATTGAACCCCGCACCATGTCCGGAGGAAAAACTCGAAGATAAAGATGAACAAAAGCACCAGAAAAATCCCGACAGTACGGGAGGTTATACCGGCACTAGGGGCTTTTCCGTTTTTTTTGTTCCTGGCAGCCAAAATGATTGCCTTCCTGAAAACAGAGCATTAAAGTTTTTCCGCTGCCCGCAGGCAGGTACTTCTGGCCATTGGATTCTGTTCGACCTCATCGGCTTTCGGCCGCCGGACCTTTCGTGTCAGTATCCGCGCCAGCGGCTCTTTTCCGCAGACGCAATACGGGAGATCCGGCGGGCAGGTACATGGATTTTCCCAAGCCTTCAGACGATGCTTAACGATCCGATCCTCCAATGAATGGAAAGATAGGACACACAGACGCCCGCCCGGCCTAAGCGCCTCGATGGCCGCCGTAAGGAATTGTTCAAGCCTCTCTAGCTCTTTGTTTACAGCAATCCTGAGCGCCATGAACGCTTTGGTGGCCGGATGGATTTTCCGCTTGCCGACCGCCCGCTGCGGGATTGCCGAGCGGACCAGCTCGGCCAATTGCCGGTTTGTCCTGATTCGCTCGCTTTTCCGGCGGTTAACGATCGCCTCGGCGATCTTCCCCGCCCATTGCTCTTGGCCGTAAGTTTTGAATATCTGTTTCAGCGATTGCTTTGACGCCGAATTGACAAGCGCTTCGGCCGTATCCGGGCATTCGGTATCCATCCGCATATCCAGCGGCTCCTCGCCCTGGAAGGAAAACCCCCGGCCGCTGGACTCGAGTTGATACAGCGACAACCCGAGATCGGCGAGTATGCCGTCTACGGCACTGACATTCGAACGTTTTAGGATTTCCGGAAGATTGACAAAGTTGTCGTGAAAAAGGTGAACATTATTCTTATATGGCGCAAGTTCTGCGGCTGCCTTCTCAATCGCGTCGCTATCCTGATCAATCCCGATGAGCAGCCCATCCGGCAGGATTTTTCCGATAATGGCCTTTGCATGTCCTGCCCCGCCAACCGTGCAGTCGACGCAGATTTGTCCCGGCTCGCAATTCAAGAAACCGACGACCTCATCGACCATCACAGGGATATGGCGGTATTTCATAAGGTTAGAGTCCTAATTTGGCTATCTCGCTTTTGACCTCCTCGTTTTGCATATCCTCTTCTTCCAGCTTCAGATTTTCGGCCTCCCACCATTGTCTCGACCAAATCTCGAAATGGTCCAGAACGCCGACCAGGACGATGTCTTTCTCCAGTTTCGCATAATTCCTCAGTTCAGGCGGGACAAGAATCCGATTCTGTTTATCCAGCGGACAATGCTGAACCGCACCGATAAAAACCCGCCTGAAACGCCGCATTGCATCGCTCTTTTCAGCAAGCGAATGGATCCGCTTCTCAATTTTTTCCCATTCTTCGGGGGGATATGCAAACAGGGCCTTGTCCAGCCGGGACACCATGAGCGCCTGCTCGGTGCTTTCCTGAAGGGGCTCCCGAAATCTTACCGGGATGATAA
Source organism: Desulfobacterales bacterium (assembly GCA_018334555.1). Lineage (GTDB taxonomy): Bacteria > Desulfobacterota > Desulfobacteria > Desulfobacterales > Desulfosalsimonadaceae > M55B175. The sequence goes on along the minus strand of JAGXLR010000029.1, from coordinate 19,015 downwards.
CCCGCCCTTTGGTATCAATTGTGTGATATGAGCTTCCCCGGAACATTGGCCCTGAACTCCATTTTGATCCATTTTACTCCACATTTATTGACATTCTACCGTAAAATAGTTCCATGTCAACAAAAAAACTAAATTTCTATATTTTTTTTTCTAATAATTATTGTAAGTTAATTTTAAAACAGGGGGAGGATGGGATGTGGATATTTGTGGTCGTCATATAATTACCCGGTGCCCCCGACTTGACGAAAGGGCCGGGGGTTATTAATTTAATAAGAACCGGTTTTTTTATTGAAATCGGTTGAAGCCCGGGTGTATGGATAATCACCCGTCCAATTTTTATGCATGGGCTATTAACCCGCAACAGCATCAGATTCCACGGAGGCATACATGGCCGTTATCACAATCAGCAATGAATTCAGCACCCAAAGTCAAAAGGTGACGGCGGGGGTGGCGGAAAAACTGGGCTACGAGTATATTGGCGACCAACTGCTGGCACAAATCGCCAATGAACTCAATTTATCCAAACACGAAGCCGATACCTTCCGGCAGACATCCAAGTCTTCCATCCTCCGGTTTGCCGATCGCTACACATGCTCGATTGTTCAGAAGGTTGTGGACGGCGAGCATGGATGTCTGGACGACCGTGCCTATTATGAGAAGACCCGGGAGCTGGTTGAACGGATTTACGAGGCCGGCAATGCGATTATTCTTGGCTGGGGCGGACAGTGCATTCTAAAAGGCAAACCGAACACCCTCCATGTGCGACTGAAAAAGGACACGGCGCTGAAAGTGCAGGATCTCATGGAAAAGCATGAGTATAGCCAAAAGGCGGCCGAAAAACGGGTAAAGCAGGAAGAGTCAGACTTAAAGGCTTACATAAGACAATATTTTAACCAGGACTGGAATGACGCGAGGCTATACGACCTGGTCATCGATATGGGCAAAACCTCAGTGGAGCAGGCGATAGAGATTATCTGCGGGCACCTCAGGCATCAGGAAAAATGATCATTTCTTTTCTGTTTCGCACTGGCACGGCCCCTTCTCCTCGGTTGAAGTCTCACACCAGTCGCAGATGTTGGCGAATTCATCAATCCAGGTCTTACGCCACAGATTGACCCGGCTGCAGTAAGCCGCCCGGCCGATCAAGTGGGCCGCCACCGGCGCGGTGAGCAGCAGAAAAAACACCGTGGCAAGCGAGCGAAGCGTCGTGCTCAACTCCAGGTAATAGCATGCCAGGGCGAGAAAAATGAGCCCCGCGCCGAGCGCCCCGGCCTTGGTTGCCGCATGCATCCGGATGATGGTATCCGGCAGCCGGAGCATCCCCACGGAGGCAATCAGACAGAAAAGGCCGCCGGCAAGCAATAGTATGGCAGTGATGACTTCGAGCATAGCCTAGCCCTCCCCATGGGTTTCGTCGTTTCGGGATTTTTTCGCCAGCCGCTCACGAAACCGGGCCAGCGCAACCGTTCCCAGAAAAGCGATCAGCGCATAGGCGATGGCCACATCCAAAAACGCCCTCTCCCCGGTGTAAATGGATAACGCCCCCAGGTAGGCCACGATCAACACGGATATCAAATCCAGGGCCACGATCCGGTCCGCCGGGTCCGGACCGATAACCAGCCGAATAAAAGCGAAAAGAATCGCCAGTGTCAAAAAAATCAGCACAGCCTCTGTCACCCCTTTCAAGAGCATACTCTCCATGGCCGTCATCTGATCGCCTCCAGAACCCGTTTTTCGATACCCTGCTTGATTTCGCGGCGCGCGGCTTCCACGTCATCCAAAAACATCATATGCACGTAAAGGCGCTTTCGATCATCGGATACATCCAGGCTCAGACTCCCCGGTGTAAGGGAGACCAGATTCGCCACCATCATGATTTCAAAATCGGACCGGGCGTCCAGCGGCACCGCAATCACCCCCGGCTTACTGATATGCCTGGGGGTGACCACATCCCACAGCACCCGCAGGTTGGAAACCAGGAGCTGCCACATAAAATAGCCGATCAATTGAAGAATTTTCGGGACCCGCATAAAATAGGTGGTCGGCCCGTACAACGGCCGCGTGACCCACATGGCGAAATAGCTGACGGCGAATCCCGCCGCGAAGCCGCTCAGGTTAACCTGCCCCAGGATCGCGCAGAATCCGGCGGCCAGAAATATATTCAACAAGAAGAGACGACTCATACACCCCCCAGCACCGCTTTGACGTATATATCCGGATTAAGCAGCTCGTGGGCCGCCTGAGCGGCCAAGTCCAGAAACACGCCGGGGACAAAGCCAAGGACGATGGTGATAACCGCCAGCACCGTAATCGGCAGGAGCCTCCACAATCCGCCGCCGCCCTCTCCCATAGCCGGGCTTTCTGTATGCATGGGTTCAGGAGAAGGCTTCCAGAATGCCTCCCCCCATATCTTGCTCATTGAATACACGGTAAGCAGGCCCACCACGGCCGCCGCAGCCGCCACCACATAGGCCTCAACCTCGAGGCTCGCCCGAATCAGCATCATCTTGGCCCAGAATCCGGATAAAGGGGGAAAGCCGGCCAGCGAAAACGCGGGGATAAAAAACAGCAGCGCCAGAAAACCACGGCTGCGATACAGGCCGCCCAGCCTGGAGAGCTCAAAGGAGCCGCCGGCGACCCGCGAGACCCCGCTTATCAGAAAAAGATTGGCTTTGACGATCATGTGATGCAGCAGATAGAAAACCGCCCCGGTCAAGGCCAGGGGCGTGAACAACGCCAGCCCCATAACCATATAGCCGACCTGGCTGATAATATGAAACGACAGGATCCGCCGGAACTCATTATAGGCCGCCGCACCCAAAACCCCGGTGATCATGGTTACAACGGCTGCGACCAGAAGCAGTCCATGGGTGTAGGCCACATCGAAGGTAAAGACCAGGGTGAACATGCGGATCAACGCATAGACCCCCACTTTGGTCAGAAGCCCGGCAAGAATGGCGGAAACCGCGACCGGCGGGGTATGGTAGGATACCGGGAGCCAGAAAAACAGCGGGAAGATGCCCGCCTTAATACCGAATGCCGCCATAAAAATCGTGGCCACCGCGGTGAGCAGCGCTTTATCGGATACCTTCTGGATTTCCAGGTGAAGATCCGCCATATTGAGTGTTCCGGTCATACCGTAGAGGAGCCCCAACCCGCTGATGAAGAGCAGGGTTGAAAACAGGTTGATCATGACATATTTCACGCCGCCATCTAACTGCGCCTTCTCCCGGCCCAGGACCAGCAGCCCGAACGACGCCATTAGCATGACCTCAAACCAGACATAGAGGTTGAACAGATCGCCCGTCAGAAATGCGCCGCAAACCCCGCCGAGCAGAATATGCATCAATGGATAAAACCCGGCGGCGATCATCCCCGTTTTTATCTCAGCCTTTGAATAGAGCATTACGCAAAGCCCCAGCGTGCCGGTGACGGCCACCAGGATAACGCTCAGATGGTCGGCCGCCAGCGTGATGCCAAAAGGGGCGGGCCAGTTGGCCATCTGTATGGTTGAGATGCCGTTTTTGCAGACATGGAAAAGAAGCCCCAAACATACCATGAAATGAAGCGCCGCTCCGCCCATACCGACCGCCTGCTGCCGTTCGAAGTCGGTTCTGAACAAAAGCCCGGCCGCTGCGGCGACAAACGGCACGATAATCGGCAAAACCAGCAGGCAGCTCATGCGCCGCTTCCTTTCGCTTCCTCGGCCCCGGAGACCGCTTTTTCCCCATCCGGTTCGGCAAAGCGCATCTTTTCCGTATCCACCGTCCCAAGCGACTCGTATGTACGGTAAAATAAAATAAAAACAAAAGTTAACAGCGCGAATCCGATGACAATGGCCGTCAGGATAAGCGCCTGGGGCAGCGCATTGGCCACTTCGCCGGCCGGTACACGGGAGCCATCAGCAATAAGCGGGGGACGGTGGCTTGAAAGCCGGCCGGCGACAAAAATCAAGAGGTTCACCGCATTGGTGGCGATGACAAGGCCGAAGATAAACCGGATGATATGGCCGGAGAGCATCAGGTAGATGCTGGCTGCCGCCATCAGTCCGCACAAAACAGCCAAAACCGTTTCCATATCAGGATTCCTCCAGTGCTAAGATTATCGTTAGGATGGTGCCCAGAACAATGGCATACACCCCGACATCGAAAAAAAACGGGGTGCCGAGCACAAGCGTATAATCCGGCAGTTCGGCAACCGTCCACCAGAGCCCGGTTAAAAACGGCTTCCCTGCAAAAACGGCTGCCAGGCCGGAGGCCAATGCAAGGGCCAATCCGAAAACAATCAGCCGCCGGGGGTCGATCCGTATCGCCCGCCGCACCGAGGCCGGCCCTTCGGCGATGGTATAGAGGGCGAAACCGGTAGCCGCCACCAAGGCCCCGGAAAACCCGCCGCCCGGCGAATTATGCCCGCTAAACAGCAAATAGATCGAAAAAACGAGAATCAGACTGACCAATAGCCGGGTGGCCGTCCGCAATATCAATGACTGCATTATTCCCTCCGCCTATTTTGAATCAGCGCATAGCCCGCCAAGCCGGCGGTGGCGACAACGACGATCTCACCCAGGGTATCCATGCTGCGAAAGTCCACCAGGATCACATTGACAATATTTTTCCCATGGGCGACCAGATAGCTGTTGCGCTCAAAAAAAGCCGTTATGGTGCGATCCAGTTCGGTGGACAGCACCGCCAGCAAAAGCGTCGTTACCAGGACGCCGGAACCCGCCGCCAGCAGCCCGTCAAACAGGCGCCGGCTCAGGCGCCCTTTGGTTTCAGAGCCGGCGCCCGGCAGCCGGAACAGAATCATAGAAACGATAACAACGGTAAGGGTCTCCACAAGCAGCTGCGTGAGGGCAAGATCCGGGGCGCCAAAGCTTAGAAACAGGATGGCAAGCCCCGCCCCGATAACCCCCAGCGCACAGATCGCCAGTAATAGGATTCGGGTGACAAGAACCGTTATAACGGCAGCGGTTATCCCGAAAACCCACAGCCACTGCCGCAAAGCCAAATCCGGCGGCACAACCTCCGGAAAACCCTGCGCCCGGCTCAAAAACCCGTATCCTACGGAGAGCAGAAATGCGGCAGCCACAATAAAAAAATAGCGGTGCAGCGAGCCGTTCTGGAGGATTCGGGTCTGCAGCCGGCCCAGCCGGCCCACGCCGTTGACGCAGCCGTCATACACCCGCTCGGCCGTCACCGGGATTTTCTCCGATGCCGATTTTATCCATTGGAATAGTCTCCGATGCGTCAAATAGAAGCCCAAGCCCATGGCGAGCGTCAACATACTCAAAAGAAGCGGCTCGTTGATGCCGTGGAACAGACTCAGCCCGATATCTTCGACTGAGAAATGAAAGGCGTGGACAGCCGGTCCAACCAGCCAACGGCCGACAAAATCCGGAACGATACCGAAAATAATCCCTATGCCCCCCAAAACTACCGGACCACACCACATAAAGACACCGGCCTCCCGAACCGGCGCCGGATAACCGGCCGAGCGGCCCAGAAAGGGGCGAATCACCAGAATGGCCCCCACCGCCGTCATCAACGCGTTGGATAGCACTGCGGCGCCGGCGGCCAGCTCCGGGCACATGGCTTCGGCCAGGGCCCCCTTGTACATGATTTCCTTTCCGATAAATCCAAAAAACAGGGGGAAGCCGGCCATGGAAAGACAGGCCGCAGCGGCGGCGAATGCGGTGGCCGGCATGGGCCTCAAAAGCCCGCCCAGCTCTTCCAGCCGCCGGGTGCCGGTTTGATGATCGATGATACCGGCCACCAGGAACAAGGCGGATTTGTACAGGGAGTGCACCAGCAAAAACGTCATGGCGGCGGTCAGCGACGGAGTGGTTTTGCCGCCCAGGAACATGGTCATGATGCCGAGCGCCGTAATGGTGGTGTAGGCCAGGATCTTCTTGAGATCGGACTGCCCCATGGCCAAAACCGCCCCGCCTACAGCGGTGATCGCGCCGATGATCATCAGGGTGCAGGTCCAGGCGCCGCCTCCCCCCAGAATCGGATGAAAACGCGCCAGAAGATAGATGCCGCCCTTGACCATGGTGGCGGAATGGAGAAAAGCGGAAATCGGCGCCGGGGCCGCCATGGCATTGGGCAGCCAGAAGTGAAACGGAAACTGCGCGGACTTGGTAAATGCGCCGATAAAAATCAAGAAAAGCACCGCCCCGTAGAGCGGATGGGCCCCAATAGGAGAGGCCTGCGGGATCATTCGGGAAATTTCATAGGTACCGCTGATCATCTCCAGAAGCAAAAACCCGACCAAAAGCGCCAACCCCCCGGCTCCGGTAACCAAAAGGGCCTGGCGGGCGCTTTTTCGCGAGGCCGCTTCCTCGTGTTCAAAGCCGATCAGCAGGTAGGAAAATATTGTGGTCAGCTCCCAGAAGACAAAGAGGGCGATCACATTGTCAGCCGTGACCAACCCCAGCATGGAGAGCATAAAGGCGTGCAGAAAGACGAAAAAACGGCCTGTATGCCGGTGGCCGTGCAGGTAGTCAGCCGCGTAGACCGTTACGAAAAACCCGATACCGCTGATAATCAGCGCAAAAAAAACGCTCAGGCCGTCGAGCATAAAGGAAAGATTAATTCCAAGCTCCGGAATCCAGGGAAGTGACAGCCGATGGGAGCCGTCGGCGGCCGTTGCCGGCACCAGGGCACAGGCCCCCAGAAACAAACCAAGGGGCAGGACACAGCTTGCCCGCGCGATCCACTCACGCCGATGTTTTAAGGAAGCGGCCATCTATTGCTGCCATCTAAATATAGGTGACTGACTCTTCCGTGCGCTCAATGGAATCCTTCAGGGACCTGTAGGTCTCCCAGAAGTCTTTTTTCATCTTATCCCAGGCCTCGGCCGAGCTGTCTTTGAACTCATCGATTTTTTTGGACAACGCCTCGCGTTTGGCCTTCATGGTGTCCATCGCTTTTTCGGCTTTTTGCCGCGCCTCCCGGTCCATTTCATCCCACTTGCTTTCAATTTTCGCTTTAAATTCGGCGATCCGCCGATCCGTCTTTTCAAGGGCGGCTTTTGCCTCATCCATGAACCTGTCTTTCTGCGCCCCGGCATATTCCTTGGCCGCCTTCGCGCCCTCGCCCGCCTCCTCCTGGACATCCTGAATGCCCGTCTGCTCTTCGGACTCCGAGCCGCCGCATCCCGCGAGCCAGAGTCCCGCCAAACAAAAAGCGATAATAGCCCAGTAGAGCGCCTGCCGTCTCATATCTCGCCTCCTGTGATGAAAATTTTATCCCTGTTGGCCATCAGCTATAAGTTATTCCCCAAATGCAAACTTTTCAAGAAATATACCATCATACGTCCATCATCTTTGCTTGCGGGCGGATGCGGGATAATGGTAGATTAAAACAGCAGGCGGATCTCATGCATAAAACCGAATCGATCGGGACGCCGTTTATGGACTTTTCTGAAAAATCCGATAGCTACGATGTTGTCATTGTCGGCGGCGGGCCGGCCGGACTTTTTGCCGCCTATTACCTATCCCTCCATTCAAGCCTTAGCGTGCTGCTTATTGAAAAAGGAAGGCCCCCGCTGAAACGGGAGTGCCCGATAAAGGGCAGCGGGGAATGCCTTAAATGCCATCCCTGCCACATACTCTCCGGCATCGGCGGCGCGGGGCTCTTCTCCGACGGCAAACTCAATTTTATCGCCAAACTCGGCAAAACCGACCTTACCCAGTTCCTGCCGATCCATCAGGCCAACGGGCTCATCCGGGAAACCGAAGAGATTTTCAGCACATTTGGAATGGACGGTCCGGTCTATCCCTCCGACATGGAAAAAGCCAAGGCCATACGGCGGGATGCCAAAAAAGCCGGCATTGACCTGCTCCTTATCAAACAGAAACATCTGGGCAGCGACTGTCTGCCCACCCATATTTCAAAAATGGCGGCGGCGCTGGAGGCGCGTATAGCCATTCACACCTCGGAGGACGTAGCAGACATCGAGATCCTGCCGGACGGTCAGAAGCGGGTATCCACGGACAAAGCGGCGTACTCGGCGAAAAATGTCATTTTGGCGCCCGGGCGGGCAGGGGCGGAATGGATGTCCGGAATTGCCCGGAAATATAACATCGCCATGAGCCAGCGGGGTATCGAAGTGGGCATCCGGGTGGAGGTTCACGGCGATATCACCCGGGATCTCTGCAGCATCATTTATGATCCCACCTTTTTCATTCAAACCGGCAAATATGATGACGAAACCCGGACATTCTGCACCAACCAGGGCGGCTATGTCACGCAGGAATACTACCAGGACTTTGTGTGTGTGAACGGCCATGCGTATGCGCACAAAAAGTCCGAAAACGCCAACTTCGCCTTTCTCTCCAAGGTGGTATTGACCGATCCGGTCACTGACAATCAATCCTACGGCGAATCGATCGGCCGGCTGGCCACATTGATCGGCGGGGGCAAGCCCCTGCTTCAGCGTCTGGGGGATTTAAAACGCGGCCGCCGGAGTACCTGGCCGCGAATCCGGAAAAGCTATATCGAACCGACGCTTAAAAACGTGGTCTGCGGCGACATCGCCATGGCGCTGCCGGAGCGAAGCCTCACCAATGTCATGGAGGGACTGGAAAAGCTAAACCAGGTGGTCCCCGGGGTTTCAAACGACGAGACCCTGCTTTATGCGCCGGAAATCAAGTTCTTTGCCACCCAGATTGAGGCCAATGCCGACCTTGAGACCGCCATACCTGGCGTCTTTGTCGCCGGAGACGGCCCTGGTGTGGCCGGCAACATCGTCTCCGCCGCTGCCACCGGCCTGATCCCGGCAAAAGCTATTGTCAGTAGGCTTTAGGCGTTGAGGTAGCCCAGTATACCGTCTATGGAATTCCGGGTAAAAAAGCGCTCGCGCTCATAAATCCCGGCCGGCAGCTCGTTTATCCGGCTATAAACCGGATCGCGCGCTTCCAGATCGCTAATAATACGCTCGATATCCGGATTATCGGCGTGTTCGCGGATCACATCGATCCATAGCCCCAGCTGCTCTCGGGCATGGCTTAATATCCGGCGCCCTTCCGGATGGGTGCCGTAATGCGCAAAACGAATCGTGCGATCGATGTACGGCGCGATTCGATCGAAGGAGGCGAAGAATGCCTCCGCGATAAACCGCGGCGGGGTCGCCGGGCGCAGGTAAAACCCCTGGCCGAGCCTGTGAAAAACGCCGAAGAGCTCGCCGCAGAAGAGCTCGTTTTTAAAAACGAAACACAGATGATGGGGGGCGTGGCCCGGGGTATCGATGGCCCGGATGCCGGAGCCGAATGCCAGCCGGTCCCCGGCGGCAATCTGCGCTTCGGCTACCGGTTTTATCTCCCCATAGACTTCGGCCACACGGCCCAGGGTTTTTACCGAACCCTCCCAAAGCCGGGCCGGATCGATCAGGTGGGAAACCGCCTTTTCATGACAGACGACCTTCGCCTCCGGAAACCTCTCCGTCAGGTGCCCGATGCCGCCGGCATGGTCCATGTGGATATGGGTTAACAGGATAAAATCGATAGAATCCACGCCCCGCTCCCGCAGAGCCCGGCAAAGATCATCTATGGTGCGGCTCGGACCCGGATCCACGACAAATGTGCCCTCTTCTCCCTTGTAGAGCCACGCCGAAATAAACCGGGTGTAGCCCAGTTCCGGGATATCCAAATCGATTAGGTCAAGCATGATTAGGGTTCAAGGCTTAGGGTTTAGGATTTAGGGATTTCTTAAAAAGCGCTCATGGCGTCATTGGCCGCCTCTTTTACCATGTCCGAATAGGTTCCCCTGATGACAGCCTCGATTTTTAAACGGGCTTCCGGATGGGCGGTTTCGCCAAAAAGATAAAGGGTATCGGCTTTTACCGGCTCATCAAGATCCTCGAATTGCTCCCAAAGCGCGTTGATAATATCGGCTATCAGGTCTTTGCGATATTCCCCCAGATATTCAACAGTTGCCATTGCACCCAGCCGGACCGGCCATTCCGTATGGGTCAACAGCTCATAAAGCGAAGGAAACACCATACCCCATTCAGCCATCATTTTGGCCAGGTCAGCGGCCTTGCCGTCGTAGAGAATCTGCTTCAGGGTCTCACTGCTGAGCTGGGCCGGATCTCGATTTACAATTATATCAATAAGTTCAGGCAATTGTAGGTTGCCGGTCCAGCGAAACTGGTCGTCAAGAAATACGGTCGGCACCGAATTCACCCGGTCCACCGACGCCTTTTCGGAAAACATCGCCCCGTCAATTATCACCAGGTGGATCATCTCCTGGCGCATGGCCAGCGCAGCCAAAGATTGGACGGTTTGCGGGCAGAAGGCGCAATCCGGGCTTATGTAAGCCTTGATGACCGCCGGCATTTCCAGTTTTTCCAAAACATGGGTATCCGCCAGATGCCTGTTCTTCATTTTATCCGGCAGCCCGGATAGAATTTCCAGAAACGGCTTCAGTTCGTGGCCGTGGGGGACGGCCTGGTAGGTGATATTGGGTTGCACCCGAATCTCCGGAAGCCCGTCGCCCGCCTCATGCTTTGTTTTTATATGGACCGCCGGGGCCAGGGCCGCCATCCGCTGAACGAACTCCTGAAACGCATCGCTGCGGCGGTCATTGGTCAAAAAGACCCGGATCGGGCTGGGGGTTTTCGTATGCCGCGCCCATTCAGAAATTATCTTTTCGTCGTTTCCCATCATCTATTATTAACCTTTTTGCCGTGCCCCACGGCATCTTTTAATACTGGCTTTATCCAAACCATCTGCTGCCTCGATACCCCCCCCTATCGAATGACGGGTTAGGTAGTGCCCATCCATAAATGGCTGTTTATGGACGGACATGAGGTATATTACCCGGTAGCTTTAACGGATTTACGAATAAATGACAACATGAATGTTTGAAACTTTAACGCGGGCCTTGCCGCCTGTAATATTTTCGGTTTTACATCTTTTTGTTAAGTGTTATTATAATTGATTTAGGTTAAACTGTAAAATCTCGGGGAGGATGCTCGGAATTGACGACGCCATTTGAAGGACCTGAAAAAAAACTCGAGATCATCCTGTCAAGACCGGTGCCGGATCTGCGCAGCAATACCGACAGCCGATGGGACCGGATCATCGAAGCCAGCTATTCGGAGATTATCAGCGCCGCATCGACGCCGGTAATGGACGCCTATCTATTGTCCGAGTCGAGCCTTTTTGTCTGGGACGACCGTATCCTGATCATTACCTGCGGACAAACGAATCTGATCCATGCCATCCCCGAAATCCTCGGGGTGGTCGACGAAGCGGATATCGCGTTTCTTTTTTACGAACGAAAAAATCTCATGTATCCCGAATCGCAGTTGTCGGATTTTGAAACCGAAGCGGCGCAGATTTCAAATTTTTTTCCGGGCAAAAGCTATCGCCTGGGCCCGGCAAACCATGATCATGTCCATATCTATTATTCGTCCCATGCCTCGATCCACGCCGGCGATGACGCCACCCTCGAAATTTTGATGCACGACCTGCATCCGGATGCCATGTCGATGTATACGCCGGAGTCTGGTTATTGCGCCGATGATATCGTTTCATTGACGGGGATTGACAAACTCTATCGGGATATGACCTTTGACAGTTTCCTCTTTGAACCGTTCGGCTTTTCGTTGAACGCTATAAACGGGGCTTCCTATTTTACAATTCATATCACCCCGCAGTCTACCGGATCCTATGCGAGTTTTGAAACCAACCAGGTCAACAATAACTACATGGAGCTTGTCAACCGGGTACTCCACATATTCCAGCCGGCCAAGTTTACGTTTGTCCTGACCAGTTCGGTGAATAACCCGCGTATATCGGTGAATACGCCCTTGTCCGAAAATATAGACGGGTTCTCGCCGACGGAGAAGAGCCTCTATGAACTGGACTGCGGCTTTCAGGTCAAATTTTCAAACTTCATCTGCTGTTAGGGGAAAAATTGAATGAATGCCCTAGATTTATGGATCAAAGAGACCCATCAGGATTCGGTGGCCCTGAGTTTCAAGGTGGAAAACACCCTTTTTTCCGGCAAAAGCCCCTTCCAACAGGTGGATATAGTTAAAACCCGGGACCACGGGGCCATGCTCTTAAATGACGGCATCATCATGGTATCGGAAAGGGATGAATTCGTTTACCATGAAATGATTTCGCATGTGCCGTTGTCCGTGCATCCCGCCCCTTCTCGGGTATTGGTTATCGGGGGCGGAGACGGCGGAACCGTTCGGGAGGTCGTCAAGCACGATAGTATCTCCCGCGTGGTAATGGTTGAAATTGACGAGATGGTGGTTAACGCGTGCCGGGAGCACATGCCGTCAGTCAGCCATGCGCTGAAGGACCCCCGTGTGGAACTGATCATCGGCGACGGGGTGAAGTATGTGGCCACCACCGATGAAACATTTGATGTGGTGCTGATCGATTCAACCGATCCGATTGGTCCGGCGGCCCCGTTATTCGATCGGCAGTTTTATCAAAACGTGGCCGGCATCCTCACAGAAGATGGCATCATGATCTCACAGGCGGAATCCCCCTTCTATGACTTCAAAATCCAGTCGGCCATGCTGGCCAACCAACGGCCGTTTTTCAACCGGCTGCATTTGTACACCTTCACCAACCTTACCTATCCGGGCGGGCTCTGGAGTTTCGGGTTCGGCGCCAACGCCCTCTGCCCGTTAACCGATTTCGATCCCAACCGGATCCGTGCCTCTGGCATCCAGACCCGTTATTATACCCCGGAGATTCATGCGTCCGCCTTTATGCTGCCGAAATTCGTTCAAGAGAACCTCTCGGATATGTTGGACCCGCTGCCGTCGCTTGACAAGGCGTTTATCAAGTAACCCGAAAAAAAAGGAGGCCACCGGCAAACGGTGGGAAAGGCTTATGAGCATTAATACGGTTTCCACCATTGACAATCTGGTTCCGGTCCGGCATGCCCTTATCAGCGTCTCGGACAAAAAAGGGCTTGATTTTTTAATTCCCGAGCTGATGGAAGCCATCCCCGGGCTAAAAATCCTATCAACCGGCGGCACCCATAAAACCATCGCCTCATTACTGCCTGATGAGAGAAAGAGCGCCCTTGTCCAGGTCTCCGACTATACCGGCCAGCCCGAAACCCAGGGCGGGCTTGTTAAAACCCTGGATTTTAAAATCTATCTGGGCCTGTTGACGGAGACCTATAATGATTCGCACCGTGAAGATCTGGAACGAACCGATGCCGTGCCCATCGACATGGTGATCGTCAACCTCTACCCGTTTAAGGAGACGGTGGCAAGGCATGATATTACCGTCGAGTCGGCCCGGGGCAACATCGATATCGGCGGCCCCTGCATGATCCGGGCGGCGGCCAAAAATTTTATCCGGGTGGCGCCGGTGGTGGATCCGGTCGACTACTCCCTGATGTTAGATGAGCTCCGCTCGACCGGAGGAAAAACCACGCTTGAAACCCGGGCCATGCTGGCCAAAAAGGCTTTCGAGCATACGGCCGAATATGACCGGGCGATCACCGACTACCTGAGAGAGCGCTCAATCGGCGAAATCAAGAAGGCCTATCCGGATATCCGTTGATCGCCGGGGGACGCGGGCATTGACAGCCAAAATATTGCCTGTTTATGGAATCCTAACTGTGACAGTCTCGTAGAAAGTCAGTTTAGAGATGGCAAAGTAAAAAGTTCAAGATCAAGGCGCGCAAATCCCGAGGAATGCAGCGTACTTAGCTGTACGTGAAATTCCGAGGGACGGAAGCGCAACACAGATATTGGACTTTTTACGAAGCCATCAACTGTAAACGACAAACAGGAGCGCATTTATGGCCGACGACATCAAGCAAATGTATAAAACCATCATGGACGATCATTTTCCACCCCGGATGGAAATCAGTTTTATCGATGACGACAGCCGGCAGACCCTTTTCTACGAAAAGGTCGACTGGGTGATCGAAAACGTCCGCAAGGGCCTCCGCTACGGGGAAAACCCCGGTCAGGAGGCCGCCCTGTACCGGCTGGTGAACGGCAACCTGATCCTCGGCGACACCCGGACCATTGCCCCGGGCCGGTACCTGGTATCCGACATCGAGCTTCTGCAGTCCGGCAAGCATCCGGGAAAGACCAACCTCACGGATGCGGACAACGCCCTCAACATCCTGCGATACCTTACCGACAGGCCGGCGGTCATCATCGTCAAGCATAACAATCCCTGCGGCGCGGCCATATCCGACGCATTGCCCGACGCCTACCGCAAGGCTTATATGGCCGACCGGGTGGCGGCTTTCGGCGGCTGCATTGCCGTCAACCAGGCGCTTGACAAGCAAACGGCCGAAGAAATCGCCCATCAATACGCAGAAGTCGTCGCCGCCCCCGAGTTTGAGGAGGGGGCCATCGATATACTGGCCCAGCGTAAAAACCTTCGGGTCATAAAAATCCAGAATATCGAGCGGCTGCAGGAGTTTGCCGCCCAGCGGGTGGTCGAATTCAAAAGCCTGGTCGACGGCGGGCTTATCACCCAGTGGTCCTTTGTCCCCGAAGTCCGGTCAAAGGCCGATTTCAAGCCGGCTGCGTGCGAATATAAGAACAAAGCCTACAAAATCGAGCGTGAACCCACTGCCCGGGAATACACCGATCTCCTTTTCGGATGGCTGCTGGAGTCCGGCGTGACATCCAACTCCGTCCTCTATGTGAAAAACGGGGTATCCGTGGGCATCGGCACCGGCGAACAGGACCGGGTGGGCGTAGCCGAGGTCGCCCGGGACAAGGCGTACCGAAAACTGGCGGATCGATACTGCTTTGAAACCCATGGCATCGCCTATAACAACCTGGCGGATCCGGAAAAAAAGGCCGAGATTGACAGCCGGGTCGACCGTGAAAACGGGGGCCTGATCGGCGCCGCCATGATTAGCGACGCGTTTTTCCCCTTCAGGGACGGGGTTGACGTCGGGCTTCGGGAAGGCGTCACCGCCGTGGCGCATCCGGGCGGATCATTAAACGATTACCAGTCCATCGAGGCCTGCAATGAGGCCGGGGCCACCATGGTCTTTACGGGGCAGCGCAGTTTCAAGCACTGAGACGATTCATCCAATTTTGTCATTTCGAGCGGCAGCGAGAAATCTTGAACAATCAAGATTCCTCGTCGCTTTCGCTCCTCGGAATGACAGAGAGTTAACCTTCTGGAAGATTAATATATATTTTCAAATTACTTAGACCTAAATTGAGCGATTTTCAAGTTTGCCGCAGATACAAGGAAAATGATGTCGAGCTATAGGCGCCTATGCGAGACATCATTTGACGCAGTAGATGCGGTGAAATTGGAAATCCCGGAGGGTTTCAAATTTTTTGATTTAAAAAATGATCCAATATCCTAAAAATAAAAATTAAATCTTCAAAAAATTGAAACGCTCAATTTAGGTTAGAAGAAGTCAATTTTGAGGGGACTACAGCTCCCGAACCTTGATCATATTGGTCGTCCCCGGCTGCCACAAGGGATGGCCGGCGGTAATAACGATCAAATCCCCATCCTTGACATGCCCTATCTCCCGGGCCGTATTTACCGCTGTATCCAGCATTTCATCGAGATCTTCGGCCTGGGGCACATAGCTGGCAAGACAGCCCCAGTAAAGGGATAATTGACGGACGGTACGCTTATCCGGGGACAAAGCGATAATCCGGCTTTTCGGACGAAATCGCGAAATCTGGGCAGCGGTAAAACCCGATTGGGTTGAGGCAATAATGGCCGCCGCATTGAGATGGTCGGCCAGCGTACAGGCGGCATGGGCGACGGATTCTGAAACCTGGATGTCGGTAATCATCGAGAAAGATTTCTCATAGGGATATGCGGGTTCAGCGCTTTCTGCGATACGGGCCATATATTCCACGGATTTTACCGGATAGTTGCCGGTGGCGGTTTCCTCGGAGAGCATCAGGGCATCTGTTCCGTCAAGTACGGCATTGGCGACATCCGTTGCCTCGGCCCGCGTCGGTCGGGGGGCATCCACCATGGATCGCAGCATCTGGGTCGCAATGATAACGGGCTTGCCGACGGCATTGGCCTTGGATACCAGTTCCTTTTGAATCGCCGGCACGGTTTCCAGCGGGATCTCCACCCCCAGATCCCCCCGGGCCACCATAATGCCATCTGCGGCATCAATAATGGCATCGATATTTTTTACAGCCTCGTGCTTTTCGATTTTTGCGATAACCGGGGTCTTCCTGCCCGCCCCCGCAATGATCCGCTTGGCCTCCCTGATGTCCTCGGGGCAGCGCACAAAGGAGAGCGCCACGTAATCCACCTCCTGTGACAATCCGAATTCCAGGTCCTGTTTATCCTTATCGGTCAGCGCCGGGACGCGGATCGTTCCGGACGGGAGGTTGATCCCCTTGTGGGAGGTGAGCACGCCGCCGATGATCACCCGGCACGCGATATCGGTGGAGGTGGTGCGGATAACTTCGAGCTCCATCATCCCGTCCGCCAGCAGGATCAAATCACCCGTTTCCACATCCCGGGGCAGCTCCGTATAGCTCACGGAGACCCTGTTTTGCGCGCCGGTGGCGGGTTGACTGGTCAGGGTCAGGGTATCTCCGGGTTCCAACCGGATGCCGGGCGCATCGATTTCACCGACCCGAATCTTGGGTCCGCATAGATCCTGCAGAATCGCGACCGGCGACCCGATATCGTTCAATGCCGAATGGATCCGGCTGATGACGGCGGCATGATCCGAATGGGTCCCGTGGGAAAAATTCAGCCGGGCCACATTCATTCCCGCCCGAATCATGGCCTCCAGCGTCTGCTTATCCTGGCTGGCCGGCCCGATGGTGCAGACAATTTTTGTTTTCGCCATCGCCTTATACCCTATACCTTTCCCCTTATATACTACCCCAGTATCACGGCGACTTTGTCCCGCCGGGCATTGACATGCTGAATCGTTATCTGGATCAGGTCCCCGGGTTTTAACTCCCAGCCGCCCGAGACCGGCATCCGGCATTCCAGCAAATAGGCGGTCAAAAGGATGGTATACTTATCCCAGCGTTTATCCAGAACGATGGCCTCTTCCTTGTGGCCGATCCGACCCTCCAGATATTTTAACATCCAGTAGCGAAACCTTCGGGCCTGGGTGATGGCGGCATGGGTCAGGGGCTGCTGCACCTGCTGGATGATCTGCTCGATCGCTTCGGCATTGTAGCCTTCCTCCAGATCAAAGCAGGACCGGAGCTGACGCTGCGTAACCAGATCAAAGTACTTCCGTATGGGCGACGTGGCCGTCACATAGGCGTCAAGGCCCAGACCGGAGTGGTATTCCGGCGTCGTGGAGAGAACCACCCGGCTTAACATGCGCCGCTGCATCCAGTTCTGGAAAAGCGTGGCGTTGTCCGGGTTCTGGTACAACTTTCCCCGCGGCTCGGGCTGGGACCGGAAAACCGCCGGCACCCCTTTTTGGTGTAAAAACCGGGCCATCAGCCAGTTGGCCATGATCATCATTTCGGAGACCAGAAGCCTGGAGGGGCTGTGCCGGTCCAGCTTCCTGATGCTTATCTCCCCGTTGTCAAACACGCGGATGCTGACTTCCGGAAGCGAAATCAGTACCGCACCGTCAGAAAGGCGCTGCTTCCTGAAATCCACGGCAATCCTGGAGAGCTGCCGGACGGCCTCGTCCGAATCCGCAATAAGATCGGCATCATTATAGCTCAACTGTCGGTCGACCGAAATAAAGGACGGAAAAATATCGGAATCACAAACCCGACCGGTATGGGTGACGGTAAAAAATATGCTGATCGCCGGCCGGACCTCCCCCGCCCGCAGACTGCAGAGGTCCTCGGCCAGCCGGGGCGGAAGCATCGGGATTTTCATATCCGGCATATATATGGAGGTACCCCGGCCCACAATCTCCCTGTCGATCACCCCTTCACGGGGGACATATTCGCCGACATCGGCAATATGGACGCCGAGCCGGTAGCCGTTTTCAACAGGCTCGATACTCAAGGCGTCGTCATAATCGAGGGTCCCCTGGCCGTCGATGGTCATCAGCGCAAGGCTTGTGAGGTCTTTTCGGTTGTATTTTCCGATATCCGTGTAGCCCGTCGGCGGCAGGTGCGATGCGGTTTCACTGACCGGTTCGGAAAAGTCGACCGAAATCTCGAATCGATCCAGCTCCAGGTTCTGGTTCAGCGTCCAGACGCCAAGCCGGACCAATGCATCAAAAATTTTATCCGGATTCTCAACCCCGGCCCGGCTAAGCATGGCCTTGGCCAACGAATAATAGAGGCTCTCCTTGCCGAACAGGTAATAGGACTTCAACGCCTTGACGATATGCTGAAAGGAGGCCGGGGGGGTCGGCGCCTCGCCGGCTACCAGCTGCTTCAACCACACCCCGCCGCTTTCTATCAATTCCCGGCGGCGAGCCTTGTCCCGCTCCTTCTCGATATTTTTTTCCACCTCTTCGGCTGAATGCGGGAAAAACCATTGATAGTTAAACTTGAAATAAATCCGATTTTCAAAACAGGCCCGGATTAAAGCGGCCTCA
Source organism: Desulfobacterales bacterium (assembly GCA_018334555.1). Taxonomy (GTDB): domain Bacteria; phylum Desulfobacterota; class Desulfobacteria; order Desulfobacterales; family Desulfosalsimonadaceae; genus M55B175. The sequence goes on along the minus strand of JAGXLR010000029.1, from coordinate 527 downwards.
TGGTCCCCATTGGAGTTTTCCGGAAAACACAGGCCGGTCATGGTTTCAAGATCCACCCACTCGTTGAGCGGGCTCAGCACTTCCCAGAGCTCGCGGACATTGATGCTATCACGAATGGACTGGCGGCGCGCCGCGGTTTCCTTCAAAAGCTCAACCAGCCGATCCCTGCCCCGGTTGACATTAACCCGGGTACTGGAGGTATGCGACAGTCGGCTGATCTTTTGATTCACCTCCCGCCCGTTTTCATTCAGCAGGCGGACCCGCTCCTCCTGGCCGTTAAGGACCACCGCGCAATAGATCCGGTGCTGTTCGATATATTCAACAATCGTTCCAGGTTCCATAGACTGCCTGACTATCAGTGGGCTTGCGTAAAGTCAATGAAGGGATTGTTTTTCCAATTATTGATGGCTTCGTAAAAAGCGGTTTATTCCGCCGCGGCGGTATTTTTGCAGAAAGTAACTCTAAAAAACATCCGCATTGTCATTTCGAGCGGCAGCGAGAAATCTTTAACCAATCAAGATTCCTCG
>JAGXLR010000183.1 GCA_018334555.1 Desulfobacterales bacterium | reverse complement strand
CTCGATGCCCGGAACCGGCGGTGTCATCGGGGCCGCACCCGTCGTCAGGATGATATGATCCGGCTTCTCCCGGTCGATCAGGGCCTCGTCGACCGGGGTGTTCAGGCAGACACTGATGCTTCTGACGGCGATCTGGTTCTCGAGGTCCCGGGCCAGCTGGGCAAACTCTTCGCGTCCCGGGGGGGCGGCGGCCAGGTAGAGCTGACCGCCCAGGTGATCGCTTTTTTCATACAGGGTGACCGAATGGCCCCTGTCGGATGCGGCAATGGCCGCGTTCATACCGGCTGCCCCGCCGCCGATGACCATGACGTGCTTTGGCTTCTCGGCCGCCTCGCAGGTGATGTCGCACTCATGGCCGGCCAGCGGATTGCATAGGCACTCCACATGCTTTAGCTTGAACAGGTTGTCAAAGCACCCTTGCGCACAGGCCACGCAATGGATGATCTCTTTTTCCCGTCCGCTGCGGCACTTCTCCGGCAAATCCGGATCGGCGATCAGGCTTCTGCCCATGGCCGCCATATCGCACATGCTATCGGCAATCAGTTCCCGGGCTGTTTCCGGGGCATTGATCCGATGGCTGGCGATGACCGGCACATCCACCGCATCCTTGATGCCGCGGGAGAGATAGGCGAATGCGCCGCGGGGCACGGAAGTCGTGATCTGGGGGACCCGGGCCTCATGCCAGCCCACGTTGATGCATAATGCGTCAACGCCTGCCGTTGACACGAGGGCCTTTGCATATTCCCGAAGCTCCTCCCGGCCCTGTCCGCCTTCCATGAAATCGTTGCCGTTCATTCGGACGATCAGCGGGAAGTCCTCGCCTACGGCTCCTCTGATGGCCTGCATGACCTCGATGCCGAATCGGATGCGGTTTTCAAATGCTCCCCCGTATTCATCCTCCCGTTTATTGGTCAGGGGCGAGAGGAATTCGCTGATCAGATAGCCGGTGCCGCTCAACACCTCGACCGCGTCGAACCCGGCGGATTTAACGCGACCCGCCGCTTTGGCGAAGCTTTCGATGATGTCGTGGATTTCATCCACGGACAACTCCCGGGGGGTCTCCTTGGTGAGCCTCGAGGCGACGGGGGAGGGGGCCACCGACGGCTTGCCGTCTAGAAAGAATGAAAAATTGTACCGGCCGGAGTGGTTTAACTGAACGCAGGCGCGGGCCCCGTTATCTTTGATGGCCGCCGCCAGGCGTTTTAAGCCGGGAATGAAGTCATCCTTATGCGCACCGATATTTAACGTGTTGCCGGACATTTCATCCACGGTGGCGAATCCCGCGCAGATCATGCCGGCGCCCCCTTTGGCGCGGCGCTCATAAAAGGCGGTAATCTGGTCGGTGACCTCAAAGTTGTCGGCCATATTCAGATGCATGGCCGGCATGTAAATCCGGTTTTTGACATCTAACCGGTTGATGGTGATCGGTTCAAACAATGGATCCTGCATGGTATCCCCCTCTATTTTGATTTTAATGTTGATGGCTTCGTAAAAAGTCCAATATCTGTGTTGCGCTGCATCCCTCGGAATTTCACGTACGGCTAAGTACGCTGCATTCCTCGGGATTTGCGCGCCTTGATCTTGAACTTTTTACTTTGCCATCCTAAAATCGACTTTTTACGAGATTGTCAATGTTGAATTTGGAAAATCCTCCAATGGGCAACAAGTGTCAAGAAAAAAACTGGTTGCGAATTCAGGCCGCCTCCACGCGGCAAGGCACAAACCGGTGGATCGGGGTGCCGATCAAATCGCGGTGCGTGTTTTTGGTCAGGTAGTTGACATTAAAGCCATGGATCTGGCCGTCGTAGATCAGCCCGAATCCATGGGGAATCAGGACCATGCCCGGACGGACGTGACTGCTGATTTCGAGCTCACCGGTTTCGCAGCCGGCCGCAGTGGTCACACGGACCATCTGTCCGTCTGCCAGGCCCAGGCCGTCCGCGTCGTTCGGACTGAGGGCCACGGTACAGTCCCGCTTTCCCCGGTTCCATTCCGGGTTGCGCATCATGGTATTGATGTTGTAGGGCATGTGGCGCCCGGCGTTTAGCACCAGAGGGAAATCTGCGGGCATCTGAAGGGACTCGGCTTCGGCGTCTGCATCCAGCGCCCGGATCCCGGCTTCCAGTTCAGGGATATGGGCTTCGATTTTACCGGAGCCGGTTTTTAGTACGGCCATGGGGGTATCCGCGTCCACCTTTCCGACCCACAGGCCCTGGGGTGTATCCAGTATGGCCTGAAAAATGCGTTCGCCCTGGTCCATGCCGGTTTCAAAACCGGCCCGGGCCGCATTTTTTCGAAATGACTTGGGCGCGGTCATGAGCAGCCCCCATAAAGCCGCCAGGTTGGCGCTGTCCCATTTTTGGCCCAGAGTTTTGGCCAGGACAAACGGCATGGCGGAAAGGGCCTTTGGCTCAGTGCCGGCCCATTCCATGAGCTTTGCGCCGAAGGCCAGACGGTCGCCGCTTGCCGCCTTATGAAGTTCTTCGGGAATCTCCGGGATCAATCCCAGCCGGTCCGCCAGCCGGGTAAAAATCTGGGCCGCCTCCAAACAGTCGCCGGGAGGCGGGACAACGGGCTGGCGCATCTGAAAAAAGACCTCCGGGTAGGTAAAGGGAAAGAACGTCCCGTCCCAGGATTCGTAATAGGAGCGGCAGGGCAGGACGTAATGGGCCAGACGGGCGGTTTCGCTCATGGCGATTTCATTGACCACCAAAAGATCGAGCTTTTCAAAGGCCGCCTCATAGGCGGCGGTGTCCGGATACGACCGTAAAGGGTTGCACGCACTGACATATACGGCGCGAACCCGGTCGGGATGATCCACCAGGATTTCCTCGGGCAACACGGCCGGCGGAAAGGCCCCGGCGGCGGCCGGCGGCATGTGGGTGGCGACGGTGCGCCAGGTCTTTTCGTCCCGTTCGTCGGCGTGATAGCCCATGGGCATGACCATGCCGGGTACGATATTGCCGCCCGGCACCAGCAGACGGCCGCAAACCAGCTGAAGTATCATCAGCAGATAGGAGTTGAGCGTGGAATGACGGCCCATGAAAACCCCCAGGTCCGGATGAACGGCCCATTTCCTTTCCGCCATCAGGCGGCACAGATCAAATACCTGATCAAAGTCCAGTTCACAGACGGCGATGGCGGTCCGGGCATCGAAATTTTCAAACCAGGGGCGGATGGTATCCCACCCCGCCACGTATCGGGACAGATAGTCGGTTTTTTCCCAGCCCTGCGCCAGAATGATGGCGATCATGGCCTTCATCAGCAAAGCGTCCGTTCCCGGCCGTATCGGCAGATGGATGTTGGCCATGCGGGCGGTTTCGCTGCGGCGGGGGTCTATTGAAATCAATAGTTTATCCGGATCTTTGGCTATATCTTTCAACAGGATGGGCGCCCGCGGGGTCTGGTGGCTAACCATGCCGTTCCAGCCCCAGGCAACCAGCATGTCGCACTGGTGCTCGTCCGGATTGGTGACGTTGTATTGGCGGCCCAGCATGCGGCCAAAAACCCACCAGTGGCCGGCAAACTCCTGGCCCGCCGAGGAATAAAAATTCTGGGACCCAAAAGCCCGCAGAATAGCCAGGCCGAATGCCGCCTCAAAGTGGCCGCCCTGGGAACTGGCGCCCATATAGGCCAGGGACCGCGGGCCGTGTTTTTCGGCCAGTTCGCTCATTTTTTCTGCAATCTCATCAATCGCCTGTTCCCAGGCGATGGGTTCAAACCGGTCGCCGACGCGTTTCAATGGTTGGGTCAGCCGATCCTTGGGGTACTGGTGGTAAAGGATATTCAGCCCCTTGCGGCAGACATAGCCCCTGCTCCTCGGATTGTCCTTGTCCGGCCGGACTTTGACCATTCGTCCGTTTTTCACCAAAACTTCGAGGCCGCAATTCTGTGCGCATAGCACGCATGTGGTTTTATGCCAGCCATTCATTCTGACTCCTTTCTGATGGGATGGGTTTTTTCAACGGCGTTGGCAGTCGAATGGATCACGTATTCCACGTGGTCGATCGCGTCCATCATATAATTGTCCCTGCCGGTGACCTTGGAGAGGATCCCGCCGCCTTCGAACAGGGCAATCATAATGCCCGCCACCCTGTCCGCATCCGTATCCTGACGGATCTCGCCGGCCTGCCTCCCGTTTTCGATCAATTCAATAATTTTTTTACGCCACCCCTCAATGGCCTCGGCCGTCAAGCGGCAAAGCATTTGATGGGTGTCATCGGCCTCGGTGGCGGTGTTTAGAATCGGGCAGCCGCCAAAAGCCAGCATGGTTTTATAGAGCTTTCGATAGGCCGTTGGATAGGCAAGGAGTTTATTTATAAAGGTTTCCGCGTTGTTTATGCCGCGGATGAAAAAGCGGGTCAGGTTGTCCACATTGTATTTGAATACGGCGATGGCAAGCTCGTCTTTGCTATTGAAGTTGCCGTAAATGCCTCCCTTGGTGAGGCCGGTGGCGCGGGTGAGATCGGACAGGGAGGTGCCGCTGATGCCTTTTTTATTAAAAATCGGCGCGGATTTTTCGATGATATAGCTTCTGGTGCGCTCGGCTTTATTCATGCCATGAATATACCGATCGGTATATTTTGCGTCAACATTTTTTTATTGAAAACAGGGTACCGCTTCAAATATGGGTGGGTAGGGAGCGTTGGAACGGTTGGAGAAACAGTCAAAGGGGTAAAAAATGGAGAAGGGCTATGTCCAGGTATACACCGGCGACGGCAAGGGCAAGACCACGGCCGCATTGGGCCTTGCTTTGCGGGCCGTTGGTGCGGGTCTGCGGGTTTATATCGCCCAGTTTATTAAAAAGTCGTGCTACAGTGAAATCAAGGCGCTGGAGCGTTTCTCGGATCTGATCACCATTGAACAATTCGGCGCCGGCGGCTACATCCGTGGCGAACCGACGGCGGAGGATATTTCGGCCGCCCGGCGTTGTCTGGAGGCGATCAAGGCGGCCGTGGAATCGGGTGCATATGATATCGTCATTATGGACGAGGCCGGGGTGGCGGAATTTTTCAAGCTGATTGAGGCCCGGGATGTTTTGGATATTATTGCCGTTAAGCCCGATACCGTGGAACTGGTCATCACCGGCCGCCGGGTGTCCGAGACGGTGATGGCCAAGGCGGATCTGGTCACGGAAATGAAGCCCGTCAAGCATTATTATGAGAACGGGGTGTTGGCCCGGATCGGCATCGAAAGTTAACCATTCTCAAACGCAATCCGACGAATTTGAGCCTTTCACAATCGCTTGCAAGGAGATTTTTTGATGGGGGAGACGATATTCGTGCTTGGGGGGTGTCGGAGCGGCAAGAGTCGCCATGCCTTGGCCCTTGCGGAGGATCGCCGGGGTTCGGCGAACTATTTTCTCGCTACCTGCGTCGCCTATGATGAAGAAATGAAGGAGCGTATCCGGCGCCATCAGGAGGAGCGGGGGGCTAAATGGCAAAGCGTGGAGGCCCCGCTTGACTTGCCGGAAGCCATCGACCGGCAGAGCGATGCCGCGGATGTGATCGTCGTCGACTGTCTGACCCTGTGGATGAACAACCTGATTATGGAGGGGCAGACGGATAAAGAGGTGTATGCTCGGGCGGAAAAGCTGAAGGCCTCGCTTGAGAGAGCCGGGTGCCCGGTGTTTATCGTGTCAAACGAGGTGGGCGCCGGCATTGTCCCTGAAAACCAACTGGCCCGCCGATTCCGGGATCTGGCCGGTTTTACCAATCAGCGTATGGCCGGATGCGCGGACCGGGTAATTTGGATGGTGGCCGGGATCCCGGTGATAATTAAAGGATGAAAACGGGCTCGTCCCGCCACAAAGAAAAATATTCTAAAGTTGACAGTCTCGTAAAAAGCGATTTATTGCGCTGGCGCACCATTTTTGCAGAAAGTAACTCTGAAAAGCGTCCGCATTGTCATTTCGAGCGGTAGCGAGAAATCTTTAACAATCAAGATTCCTCGTCACTTTCGTT
>JAGXLR010000182.1 GCA_018334555.1 Desulfobacterales bacterium | reverse complement strand
TCCCTTCTTCACTAAGCATAAAGGATCTGCCCTGGCAGATCGCATGGGATAAGGAGAAATGCAGCCTGTGCGGGAAGTGCACGGCCGTGTGCCCGGTGCACGCCATAGAGCTCGGTGTTTTTCGAAAGCGCATTGTGGAAGCGGGTGTGGGATTAAACACAAAGACTGAAAGCGTTTATAAAATCTACTACGGGATTCGCCAGCGCACCTCGCCCGCCTATCACTGCGTCGGGTGCGGCATGTGCACCATGGTCTGTCCCAATGACGCCATCATGCCGGTCCATTCCGATGAAGCGGAAAAACTCAAATTTCACATCAACCAGGGGGGCGAGCCGGAACGCCGCGGCGGCCGGCGGAATGTTCCAGGGGGTGTACTGGACCGGATCAAGTTTACCCGGATCTCCATGCTAACCGATCCTGCCCTGGATGCCGGCCGGCACCAGTTTGAAATGAGAAGCCTGTTGGGCCGCGTGCTTCCGCCGGAGGAAAATATCCGGGTGATCCGGGAGCAGGGTTGGATTCCGCCGGTTCGGGAGATTTATCCGCTGATCATCGGGGGTATGTCATTCGGGGCACTTTCGCCCCCCATGTGGGAGGGGCTTCAGATGGGAGTGGCCTATCTAAACGAGGAACTCGGGATGCCGGTGCGGATCAGCACGGGGGAAGGCGGCTGTCCACCGCGGCTTTTGAGGTCCCGGTTTTTGCGATATGTGATTTTACAGATCGCCTCCGGCTATTTCGGATGGGATGAAATTATTCGTGCCATACCCGAGATGAAGGTCGATCCCTGCGCCGTTGAGATTAAGTACGGACAGGGGGCAAAGCCCGGCGACGGGGGGCTTCTCATGTGGTACAAGGTCAACCAACTGATTGCAGCCATCCGCGGGGTTCCGCCGGGAGTGAGCCTGCCGAGTCCGCCGACACACCAGACCCAGTATTCGATCGAGGAGGCCGTTGCCAAGATGATCCAGTCCATGTCCCAGGCCTGGGGATTCCGTGTGCCCGTTTATCCGAAAATTTCGGCCACGTCTACGGCGCTTGCGGTGTTAAATAACCTGACCCGAAACCCATATGCAGGGGGACTCGCTATTGACGGCGAGGACGGGGGTACGGGCGCCGCCTACAATGTGTCCATGAACCATATGGGGCATCCAATCGCCTCCTGCCTGCGCGACTGCTATTTGAATCTGGTTTCCGTGGGGCAGCAGAATGAAATTCCGCTGTTTGCCGGCGGCGGTATCGGCAAAAACGGGAACCTGGCGGCCAATGCGGCCGCGTTGATCATGTTGGGCGCGAGCGGGGTACAGGTAGGCAAGTACGTCATGCAGGCGGCTGCCGGGTGTTTGGGTTCTGAAACCGGCCGCTGCAATATCTGCAATATCGGTAAGTGCCCCAAGGGGATTACCTCTCAGGATCCACGGCTGTATCGGCGCCTGGATCCTGATGATGTCGCCCAGCGCGTGGTGGAAATGTTTGTGAGTTTTGATACGGAGCTGAGAAAAATTGTGGCCCCGCTGGGGCGATCCACATCGCTTCCCATCGGCATGTCCGATGCGCTTGGGATTGATGATAAGGCCGCCGCCGATCGGCTCCAGATCAAATATGTGGTGTAAATAAACGATGGAACCAGACCAACCATACTATCCTATATCAGGCAGGGAGGACGGGGTCCGTCTCGAATCCCGGGTGCTTGAGGAACGGATTCAGGCAGCCGTTAAAAAAGGCCATCGCTTTATAGAGATCAAAGCCTACGGTCATCACGGGATCGGCGGTCGTCTGTGGAAGGCAGGGAAAGAGCCCGTCCATCTTCGCGTGACCGGCCATTCCGGCCAGCGGCTGGGGGCCATGGGGTTTGCCAATACCCGGATCGAGAACATGGGGCCCGCATCTGATGATGTCGGCTGGCTAAACGGGGGGGCCGATATCGTGGTACACGGCCATGCGGGAAACGGCGTGGCCAATGCCATGGCCCAGGGGCGCGTTTATGTGGCCGGATCCATCGGCGCCCGGGGCATGACCATGACCAAGCACAATCCGCGGTTTTCCCCCCCGGAATTATGGGTGCTGGGCTCTGTAGGCGACTATTTCGGCGAATTCATGGCCGGCGGAATAGCGGTTATCTGCGGGATCGATGCCCAGACGCCGGAAAATATTTTAGGCTATCGCCCGCTTGTCGGCATGGTCGGCGGCAGGGTTTTTTTCCATGGACCGCACGGCGGATACAGCAAAAGCGACGCCCGGCTGACGCCTATCAATGATTCCGACTGGGAGTGGCTGACGGAAAATCTAAAGATTTTTCTGTCGGCGATTGGCCATATGGAGCGGTATGAAGAGCTCTCCGATCGGGATCGGTGGCAGCAGATTGCCGCCCGTATGCCGCAGGACAAGGTGGTCCGCAAAATCCGTTCCATGTCCGAGTTCCATGAGTCCGTGTGGAACCGGGAACTCGGTGCCGGCGGGCTGCTCGGGGATTTGACCGATATGGATATGAGCCCTATACCGGTAATCACCTCCGGCGAGTTGCGCCGCTATGTGCCGGTATGGGCGAACCGCAAGTACAAGGCGCCTTGTGAGGCCGCCTGCCCGACGGGGATTCCGGTTCATGACCGGTGGCGTCTGATCCGTGAAGGCCGGGTTGACGAGGCCGTGGATATGGCGCTTGCCTATACCCCGTTTCCGGCTACCGTGTGCGGCTATTTGTGCCCCAACCTGTGTATGGGGGCATGCACCAAGAAAAGCGTCAACATGCCGCCGGTGGATGTGACGAAGCTGGGAAAGGCCAGCATTGAGGCCAAAATGCCGGAATTGCCGGAACTCTCCGGTGGTAAAATCGCGGTCATCGGCGGCGGGCCCGCGGGCATTTCCGTAGCCTGGCAGTTGCGGCTGCGGGGCCACGAGGCAACCATCTATGACATGTCCGCATTGCTGGGCGGAAAAATTCTGTCAGTAATCCCGGAGAGCCGAATCCCAAAAGAGGTTGTGGCCAAAGAACTTGAGCGCGCAAGAGAGGCCATTGCCCATGTGAATCTGCAGCAGAAGCTTTCCCGGGACGATATTGAAAAGCTTAAAGCGGATGTTGACTATGTGGTGATCGCCACCGGGGCGCAAACACCGAAAATCCTGTCGGTTCCCGGCAGGGAGCGGATGATTGCCGCAAACGATTTTTTGGGCCGGGCAAAAACCGGGGCCATCCATCCCGGCAAACGGGTGGTGGTGATCGGTGCGGGCAATGTGGGCTGTGACGTGGCGGTTGAAGCCGCTAGGCTGGGGGCGGAATCGATTCAACTAATTGATGTGCAAAAGCCGGCTGCCTTTGGAAGGGAAAAACAATATGCCGAGGCGGTGGGGGCTGAGTTCCGCTGGCCCTGCTTGACAAAGGAAATTAATGAGGATGGGGTCGTTTTGGATTCCGGCGAATTACTGACGGCGGATACCGTTGTCATTGCCATCGGTGATATGCCCGATCTGTCATTTCTTCCAAATACGGTGCAGTCGAAAAAGGGCTATGTGACGGTAAATGCGTATTATCAGACAACAGACCCGAAAATTTTTGCCATCGGCGATATTGTAGCTCCCGGGCTGTTGACCGATGCCATCGGTGCCGGCCGCAAGGCGGCAGCCGTTATCGCCGATATTCTTGAGGGCAGGCGCCCCGAACAGCTTGTCAAGCCTGTTTCCGATCGGCGAGGGGGATTTATCGATCCCCAGTTGTCCGAATTCCAATCGATTCACCGGGCGGCCTGGGACTTTCGGGAGGTTATTGACAAGCGCCGGGTCAAGCTGGAATATTTTGATCCCCGGCTTACAGACTATCACGACATGAACGAATGCGGCAGCGAATGCGCCTCCTGCGGCGCCTGTCGGGATTGCGGCATTTGCGAGGCGGTCTGCCCGCAGGCGGCGATCCGCCGCGTGGCAACGGATGCCGGGGGTTATGAGTATGTGGTTGACCCGGAGTGCTGTATCGGATGCGGCTTCTGTGCCGGCGCCTGCCCGTGCGGGGTCTGGGAGCTGGTTGAAAATACGCCGCTTTAAGCCGCTTCTAAGGAACTTGAAAATATATATTATTATTCCAGAAGCTTAACTCTCTGTCATTCCGAGAAGCGAAAGCGACGAGGAATCTTGTTTGTTAAAGATTTCTCGCTGCCGCTCGAAATGACAAAATTGGATGAATCGTCTCAGTGCCTTTACCCTGTTGCAAAAGTTACTGCAAGGCTCGGTCCCGGGCAAACGGCCCGGGGGAGTTCCTTGGGCGTATTGCACTTTTTTGTGTCCTACAATTCGAACAAGTCAAAAGCTTGATGGATTAATCAGAAGCTATGATAAAAGCCCTGCTTGCCTTTGAAGACGGCCGAACGTTTGAATGCCGGAGTTTTACCGGTCACGGGGAAACCGCGGGGGAGGTCGTGTTTAATACCAGCATGACCGGCTACCAGGAGGTGTTGACGGATCCCTCCTATCGCGGCCAAATGGTGGTAATGACCTATCCCCTGATCGGCAATTACGGGGTTAACCTTGAGGACGTGGAATCCGATCGGGTTCAGGTGGCTGCTTTTATTCTCCGGGAATACCAGGAATTCCCTAGTAATTACCGGGCAACGGCGCCCTTGAAGGAATATCTGATCTCCCAGAATATTTTAGGGGTCCATGAGCTGGATACCCGGGCGCTGACCCGGCATATCCGATCCGCTGGAGCCATGCGGGCGGTGATATCCACAAGGGACCTAAATCCCAAATCTTTGGCGGCCCGGGCCCGGGAAATCCCCGAAATGGAGGGGAGGGATCTGGTGAGCGGGGTGTCTACAAAGACCCCCTATTTCTGGTCCGGCGGCGGCCCGGAATCCTGCCCTGCGGATGCGGTTTTGGATGATACGATCTGGCGCCGCAAAGGTAAAAGGCACTCGGTCGTCGTTTTTGATTTCGGCGTGAAATATAACATATTAAGGTGTCTTGTGGATGTCGGATGTGAGGTGCTGGTGGTCCCGGCCTCAACAACACCCGAGGCCGTGCGGAGGCTTTCGCCGGACGGTATTTTTTTGTCAAACGGGCCCGGAGATCCGGAGCCGCTGACGTATGTTGTCGAAACGGTAAGGGAGTTAATCGGTTTTCGGCCCATGTTCGGGATCTGCCTCGGCATCCAGCTGATCGCTTTAGCGATTGGGGGGCGGACCTATAAGCTTAAATTCGGCCATCACGGGGCCAATCAACCGGTTCAGCACCTTGGAACCCGCCGGGTTGAGATCACCTCCCAGAACCACGGGTTTGTCGTGGATTCGGAAAGTCTTGATCCGCGTGTGGTGGAAGTCACCCATATGAATCTAAACGACAATACACTGGAAGGCTTCCGTCACCGGCATCAACCGCTTTTTGCCGTCCAGTATCACCCGGAAGCCGCCCCCGGCCCCCATGATGCCGGGTATTTGTTCGAGGAATTCGCGGAGATGATGAAGGCGCTAAGACATTAAGGCCCTGAGGCGATTCATCCGGTTTTGTCATTTCGAGCGATAGCGAGAAATCTTTAACAAACAAGATTCCTCGTCGCTTTCGCTTCTCGGAATGACAGAATTGAAAGGCACCTAGGGGCTAAGATTTTGATTTTTTTTAAACTAATACCTAATACCTAAACACCCTATACCTGTGAAATGCCCAAACGCGAAGACATCCATAAAATTCTGATCATCGGGGCCGGCCCCATCATTATCAGCCAGGCCTGCGAGTTTGACTATTCCGGCACCCAGGCCTGCAAGGCACTCAAGGAAGAGGGCTACGAGGTGGTGCTCGTCAACAGCAACCCGGCGACCATCATGACGGATCCGGAAATGGCGGATCGTACCTATATCGAGCCGGTTACTCCGAAATCGGTGGAGATGATTATTGAAAGGGAACGTCCCGATGCCCTGCTGCCCACCCTGGGCGGCCAGACCGGGTTGAATACAGCCGTAGCCGTAGCTGAAAAGGGGGTTTTGAAAAAATTCGGCGTTGAGATGATCGGCGCCA
>JAGXLR010000181.1 GCA_018334555.1 Desulfobacterales bacterium | reverse complement strand
GGAGTTTCATAAAATTGGCGGGAGATACCCTGATTGTCATTTCGAGCGGCAGCGAGAAATCTTTTATTCGAAGATTCCTCGTCGCTTGCGCTCCATCGGAATGACAGGTGTGATTTCTCTGTTTTGTTAGACAACGTTAACTGTTTTATAAGAAAATGAGTCACAGCGGCCTGACCGATATTATCCAGTTCATGGTGATGGGCGCCCAGCGCGGAGCCATCTATGCCATGGTGGCCATGGGGTTTAATATTATCTATAACGCCACCGGCATTATCAATTTCGCCCAGGGCGAATTTGTGGTGCTGGGCGGCCTGTTGATGGTTACCCTCACCATGACCGCGGAGCTCTCTATCCCGTTTGCCTTTCTCCTGACGGTTGCCGCCGTTACCGTGGTGGGAATCCTCATGGAGCGGCTGACCATCAATCCGGTGAGGCAGCCGTCGGTTTTGCGGCTGATCATCATCACCATAGCGGTCTCCATACTGCTTAAAGGCGGTGCCATGTGCATATGGGGCAAGGGCTCGCATTACATGAAACATTTTATCCAGGCCCCGCCGATTGAATTCATGGGCGCCTTCATTCTGCCCCAGACCCTATGGATAGTCGGCATTCTTCTAATGGTCGTCATCGGGCTCGTCATATTTTTTAATTTCACCATGATCGGAAAATGCATCCGGGCCTGCGCCATCAATCGGGACACCGCACGGCTTGCGGGGATAAACGACCGGAAGATGGTCATGCTCTCATTCGCCCTGTCTGCCGGCATCGGGGCTATCGCCGGGATCATCGTCACGCCGATTATTCAGATGGACTATGGCCGGGGGGCCCTGCTGGGGCTCAAAGGCTTCGGCGCCGCCGTCCTCGGCGGCCTCGGAAACAGCATGGGCGCTGTTGTGGCGGGTCTTCTGCTGGGCATCCTGGAAGCCTTCGGGGCGGGCTATATTTCTTCGCACTATATGGATGCCATGGCCCTTTTGATTCTGCTGATCGTTCTCTTCATTAAACCCAGCGGGATATTCGGAAGCTCCGAGGCCATGCAGCTCAAAGAGTTCTGATTATGCAGGGAAAAGATACGGCCGGACTGATTGTATTGATTTTGGGCCTTGCGGCGGTTCCCTGGGTCATCGGCAATGATTATTATCTGGGGGTATTGATATTTGCGGCGTTTAACTGCCTGACATGTATCGGACTCTGCCTGCTGATGGGCTATGCCGGCCAGATATCCCTCGGCCACGGCGCGTTTGTCGCCATTGGCGCCTATACCTCCGGCATCCTCACCACCACCCTCGGCTGGTCCCCCTGGGCGGCTATGGGGGCCGCCGTCCTGCTCGTCACGGGGGTGGCTGCAATAGTCGGCATTCCCACCCTCCGCCTCAAAGGACACTATCTGGCAATGGCCACTCTGGGGTTTGCCTCCATCATCCATATCCTTGCGGTGGCGACGGTGGATTTGACCGGGGGGCCCTCGGGTCTGCTGGATATTCCGAGGCTTTCCATTTTTGGATATCCATTGGATTCGGACAGGCGGTATTTTTATTTCAGTTGGGCGGTGGTGGTGGTCGGTCTTTACGTGGCATTCAACCTGATCAACTCCCGGGTAGGGCGCGGGCTGAGGGCTTTGCACGGCAGTGAGGACGCCGCCGCATCCCTTGGCGTCAATATCACCGCCTACAAGATTCAGGTGTTCATCATGAGCGCCGTTTATGCCTCTGTGAGCGGGAGCATGTATGCCTATTATGTCAACTATATCGATCCCGGGCCGTTCGGTGTCATGCATTCGGTGCTTCTTGTGACCATGGTAGCGGTGGGGGGTATGTATCGTATCTGGGGGGCTTTTACCGGGGCCGTGCTGCTTTCCCTGCTGCCGGAGATGCTTTCCTTTGCCACGGACTATCTCCAGGTCATCGGCATCGCATACAAGCCGGACTACGATATCCTCGTTTACGGTACCATACTGCTGATTATTATGCTGTTTTTGCCGGAAGGCGTTTTTGATGGGCTCGGCCGGGCGGTGCGGGCCGGTAAACAGATGATCCGCCGATGACGTGATGCTGGAAAAAAAGGCAGAACATATCCTCTGGCTTGAGAACATCCGAAAGGTTTTCGGCGGCGTTGTGGCTGTGGATGACCTGACAATCGGTGTTGAGAAGGGCAGCGTCACATCGGTCATCGGGCCGAACGGCGCCGGTAAAACCACGGTTTTCAACCTGATAACCGGTTTTCTGTCCCCCTCCAGCGGCCGTATCGTCTATTCGGGCAGAGCACTAAACCGGTTGAGGCCCCATCGGATCGCCTCCTTAGGGATCGCCCGAACGTTTCAGAATGTTCGCCTGTTTCCGCAGATGACTGTGCTGGAAAATGTCATGGTCGGCCGCCATTTGCGCTCGGCTGCCGGCATATTTTTCTCCTCCGCTCTGCCCCCGGCCTGGCGCCGCGAAGAGGCCCGGATTCGGCAGGAGGCAATGGACTGGCTGGAATTCGTCGGGCTCACCGGGCACGCCCGGGCCATTGCGGGAAACCTCCCTTTGGGCAGCCAGCGGATGCTCGAAATCGCCCGGGCGCTTGCCATTGAACCGCATTTGATTCTTTTGGACGAGCCGGCCGCCGGTTTGAACAGCCGGGAAACGATTGCTATGGGCGAACTGATTGAAAAGATCCGGCAGCAGCGGATGACCGTGGTCCTGGTGGAGCATGACATGGAACTGGTGATGGATATCTCAGACCGTGTGCTGGTCATTAATTTCGGCAGGCTTATCGGGGACGGGACGCCCGAAGCCGTTCAGGACGATCCGGATGTCATCGCCGCCTATCTGGGGGAATAACAACAGGAACCGATGCTTCGTCTAGTCAATGTCAACAGTTATTACAGCCTGGTTCACGTGCTGAAGAATGTCTCCATCCATGTGAACGAAGGCGAGATCGTGTCCATGCTGGGCGCCAACGGGGCGGGTAAGACCACCATGCTGCGCACGATCAGCGGCCTCCAGCCGGTTTACTCCGGGCAGGTCTATTTTAACGGCCAGGAGATCACCCATATGAATCCGGAAAAACTGGTGGAAATGGGCATCGCCCATGTGTCCGAGGGGCGCCAGATTTTTCAGCCCATGTCCGTTCATGATAACCTTGAATTGGGCGGCCATCTCATATATAAACGCTACGGGAGAAAAACGTTAAAAGCCGATATCGAGAAGATATTCGGCCTGTTTCCCATATTAAGGCAACGCCGGCAGCAGTATGCGGGCACACTCTCCGGCGGTGAGCAGCAGATGCTGGCCATTGCCATGGCGTTGATGGCAAGACCCCGGCTGCTTCTGCTGGATGAACCGTCGATGGGGCTGGCGCCGATGGTGGTCAAGGAGATTTTTCGGCTGATCGCCGATCTTCAGAAGGAGCGCGGGCTGACGGTGCTCTTAATCGAACAGAATGCCCGGGCCGCCTTGAAAATCGCCTGCCGGGGCTATGTGATCGAGACCGGAAGGATTGTACTCGAAGAAGAGGCGGGGGAACTGCTGGTCAACCAGGAGGTCAAGCGGGCCTATCTGGGCAAGGAGCAGCGCGAGATTTGGGAGTGACGTCTGAAATCGGAAACGGTCGGTATTTGGCTTAAGGAATTCAGAAATGTACTGGAACGAGCGCATCGAATGTATGGACCGGGAGGAGATCGAGCAGGTCCAGCTGGAAAAACTGCAGGCGACGTTAAACCGGGTCTATAAAAACGTCCGGCACTACCGGAAGGTCTTTCGGGAGGTCGATTTCATGCCCGAAGACCTCCGCTCCATCGAGGATATCCGGAAACTCCCCTTTATCACCCGGCGGGATCTGAGCCGCAACTATCCTTATGAAATGTTCGCGGTTTCTTTGCGCGAGGTCGTGCGCCTCCATACCGCCTCCTTTAACTTTGACGATCCGGTGGTCATCGGATTTACGGAAAATGATATCCATGACTGGGCCGAGCTCATGGCCCGGAACCTGACTGCCGCCGGGGTGGGCAAGGATGACGTGGTCCAGATTGCCCTCACCTTCGGGATCATCACCGGCCCCTTCGGCGTTCAGGTGGGGGCTGAAAAGATCGGCGCCTCGGTGATCCCCATATCCGCCGGCAGGCTTTACCAGCAGGTCAAAATCATGCGCGATTTCCGAACGACCACGCTGGTTTCCACCCCGACGGTGGCCCTGGGGCTGGCGCGGGCGATGGCGGAGATGGATATAGACGCCAACAGCCTGGCGCTTAAAAACGGGATCTTCGGCTCAGAACCCTGGTCGGCGGATACGCGCGACGCGCTGGAGACGGCGCTTCATGTATCAGCCATGGATACCTACGGGCTGACCGAAATTTTTGGCCCCGGCGTGGCCTGGGAATGCCCGGAAAAGAATGGTCTGCATATTGCAGAGGACCATTTTATCCCGGAAGTTGTCGATCCGCATACCCTTGAGCCCCTGCCGCCGGGTTCCGAGGGGGAGCTGGTGCTCACGACGATTGCCAAGGAGGCATTCCCCCTTATTCGTTTTCGTACCGGGGACTTGACCCGCATCGATTATTCCCCGTGCGCCTGCGGTCGAACCCATTGCCGGATTTCCCGGATATTTAAACGCTCCGACGAGGTGATCGTCATCAAGGGCGCCAGCATCGCCCCGGAGCAGGTGGGCCAGGCGATTGCCAGGGTCAGCGGCGGCCAGCCCAATTTTCAGCTGGTGGTCACCCGGGAGGCGGATGCGGATCAACTGTTGGTGATGGTGGAGATTTCTGATATTAATTTTTTTGATGAAATGAAGAAACAGCGGCGATTTGTTGAGCGCCTCCATCAGGAGATATCCGAGGCCCTCGGCTGGGAGGTGGCCGTCCGGCTGGTGGAACCGGGCACCTTTGACCCCCAGCGAAGGGTTCTGGATAAGCGAGAGTATATTTAACCTATTGATTTAATTGAAAGGAGTTTAAAATGACGGCACAACTGATCAAAGGCACCGACATTCGGGAGGAGATTCTGGAAGAGATCACCAAGGAAGTGGCGGATATCAAGGAAAAACACGGGCAGGTGCCCGGCCTGGTAACCATTCTGGTGGGTGAAAACCCGGCTTCCGTCTCCTATGTCACATTAAAGGGCAAAACCGCCAATCGGGTAGGTTTTAAAGAGCTGCAGGACAATCAGGACGAGAATATCTCCGAGGCGGACCTTCTGGCCCTGATCGATAAGTATAACAAGGATGACTCCATCCACGGCATTCTGGTGCAGCTGCCGCTTCCGGATCACATTGACGAGAAAAAGATCCTAAACGCCATTGATCCGGACAAGGATGTGGACGGATTCCATCCGGTCAATGTCGGCCGGCTGATGATCGGCGGCTCCGAAGTCAAGTTTCCGCCCTGCACACCGGCGGGCATCCAGGAGATGATCGTTCGGGGCGGCGTGGAGACAAGCGGCGCCGAGGTCGTCGTCGTCGGCCGTTCCAATATCGTGGGCAAACCGATTGCCAACATGATGGTCCAGAAGGGCCCTGGGGCGAATTCCACGGTCACCATTGTGCATACCCGGACCAAGGACCTTGAAGGCCACTGCAAGCGCGCGGATGTTTTGATCGTGGCGGCCGGTGTGCCGGGATTGGTCAAGCCGGAGTGGATTAAGCCCGGTGCCTGCGTCATTGATGTCGGCGTTAACCGGGTGGGGGAAAAAATCAGTGAAAAAACCGGCAAAAAAGTCGCGATTCTGCGCGGGGACGTGGATTTCGATGCGGCCAAGGAAATCGCCGGCTCTATCACGCCGGTACCGGGTGGGGTCGGTCCCATGACGATTACCATGCTGATGCGCAATACCCTGAATTCATTAAAATACCAGTTGGGCCTGATGGAATAGTCAAACGCTCAATTTAGGTCAAAAAACCGGCTGAGGTGCCTTGGCGCCTTAGTGCCTTGCTCAGTGCCTTGGTACCTCAGTGTCTGTTAGTTTTGCCATTAAAGCGAAAGCTTTCATTTTTGTCATTCCGAGGAGCGAAAGCGACGAGGAATCTTAATTGGTAAAGA
>JAGXLR010000028.1 GCA_018334555.1 Desulfobacterales bacterium | reverse complement strand
GGGAGGTGGGAGCGCAGCTCCAGGGCCCTTGCCATTTTTTCGGGATAAAGCTCCACCGACGGCCCGACGGCGGGAAAGGCGATCCGGGCGGCTTGCAGGCCGGGCCAGTTATCCCGGAGCATTTCCACAATTTGGACCGCGCTGAACCCCTTAAGCCCCCAGAAATCCACCAGCAGGCACTTTTTCAGGTTTCCAAGCGCTTCCGCCCCGTTCCACATGGATTCAGGCACACCATAGGTCGGCTTTAATGTGCCGATCGGCGTGATGACGCGGGTATTGGCATCCGGCCGATACCGATAGGGCAGACCGGCGGCCGCCATCATATCCAGGAACGTGCCAAATGCCTGTTGGATATCGCTCCGGCGCAATCGCGCATAGGGATGCTTGGGCATATCTGCGGTTAAGGCATCGATGGCCTCCCATGGGTTCTCCCATACACGCCCCTGGCCAATGGGATGGACGCCCATCAGGTCCAAAAATCCGCTGGCATAGAGGAGGCCGGCATTTACGCCGATTTGAGCCGTATGGATACCGCTTTGCATGGCAAACAACGAGGCCGCCAATCCGGCCAGCCCCGTTCCGATAATCGCCAGTTCGCAAGAAGAGGTGTCCGCATCAGAGGCAGAATGGGCAGATGTCAATGGGGTCATTTCAACTCCAGTCCAAAAAGTCCGCAGTGCATCGCCTCCTGCAGTTCGGCGGCGACCATGGGCATATCCCAGAGCAGACACTGCTGGCCCTTCCAGCGGGCATCTAAAAATTCCCGAATATTCTTGATTCCTTCTTCGGCGGTTATAATCCCCCGATCATAAAGATAGGCGGCGAGCCGGATGCTGCAAAACGTGCCTTGACAGCTTCCCTTGCCGACCCGGGTGCGTTTGCTGATGCCGTTTAGATCGACCTGTTTTTCAAATACATCGAAATTGGCGAGAATTTCTTCAATGGCGCTTTGGGGAACCATCTCGCATTCACACAACAGAAGATCATCGGTATCGTGATGCGCCAGCCACGTTCGGGACGAAAAGCCCGGTACCGCCCACTGGGTTTCATGGCGTGAAAGCATGGGGGTGGTTCGGGTCAGGCAGGGTTTGGAAACCCCCAGGCGGCTGCAGACCCGATCGGCCGTTTTCTCTGCCATGAGTCGAAATGTGGTGAGTTTGCCGCCGGTGATGGTAATAAAATTGTCGATATCGTCTTCCGCATGGTCTATCAGATCAAATGCGCGGGAGACTGAACGGTCATTGCCCTGAGCGGCGGTTCCCACAAGCGGCCGCACGCCTGAATACGCGCGAATATATCGCTCTTTTTCAAGGTCCGGCAGCATATTCGTCCCTTCATCCACTATATAATCCACATCCGCCACTGTCGGCCGAATATCTTCGAGTGATTCTATCCGTGTCGATGTTGTGCCTAAAATGCTAACCGTCCCCCCCGGGACCAGGATATCTGCATCTGCCGGCGGGCGCAACCGGTTGACCACCCTGTGGGTCATCCGGTTGTGGGTAATCAGAAGCGTTCCCTTGGAATAGATGACTTCGATATCAATCCCGACAAGGCCGGCCACTCGTCCAACCCAGGCACCAGTCGCATTTATGACCATTTCGGTTTCAATTAAGGATTTTTTCCCCGTGTTGTTGTCCATCAACTCCACGGCCTTGATTTGCCGCCCGTTTTTCTTGAACCCTGTTACTTCCGTATCCCGAAAAAAACGGCATCCCAACTGCTGGGCATGCGTGATGTTCTCCAGGACGAGTTTAAAGGGGTCGATCGAAGCGTCCTCCACGGCATAAACCGCAATGGTGTTTTCCGACAAGGCGGGTTCCTGCAGCCGGGCCTCCTTGATATCCATGGGCGCGCAGGGTATTCCCGCTTTTTCGCAGTAGGTGGGAAAATCGGCGATAAAACGCTCATCATCGCCTTTTACCGCCGCGAACAGGCCGCCGGTATCTTCTATGCAATCCGGTGCCAATTGCTTTAAAAGCCGGTTCTCGTCCAGGCATTTTTTTGCGGATTCCGGATCATTGGATACATATCGGGCGCCGCTGTGCAGCAGGCCGTGATTAGCCCCCGAGGCGCCGGCATTGACATCTTTTTTTTCAACCAGGATGCAATCCACTCCGCGCAGCGCAAGGTCTCTCGCCACCCCCGTACCGGTAGCGCCGCCGCCGATAATCAGAACCTGCGTGGTTAATCGGGTATCTTCAGTCAATCCTGCCATCGCTTATGATTTTGATTCCAAAAAAATTTTTAACTTTGTGACTATACCGGTTTTGGAGGAGAGATTTCAACCTGTAGGGTCAAAAAAAAGACTTTTTTATCCATTTTCTATATATTTCCCGGCCAATCGGACAAGAACCAGAACCGGGAGGCCGAGCAGGGCGGTTATCAGAAAGAAGGCCTCGTAGCTTAAATTGTCGACGATGGTTCCTGAATAACCGCCGAAAATTTTGGGGATAAGCATCATGAGAGAGCTGAAAATGGCGTATTGAACGGCTGTGAACCGGATGCTCGTCAGGCTTGATAAAAAGGCCACGAACGCGGCACAGGAAAGGCCCGCGGCAAGATTGTCAGCGGAAATGACGACATAAAGCATAAATACATTGTGTCCCGCCTTTGCCAGGATCATAAAAAGAAGGTTGGTGGCGCATGCCAGGAGTGCGCCGGCAAACAGTATCCTGATCACCCCATACCTGGCGGAAAATATGCCGCCGATAAATCCGCCCGCAATGGTCATGAAAAGTCCATAGGTTTTGACAATGCTTGCAATCTCGCTTTTTGTAAAGCCCAGGTCCTGGTAAAAAAGGTTGGAGATAACGCCAAGAACGATATCGGATATTCTATAGAGCCCCACCAGGAACAGAAGCAGCACCGCCAGTAACGCCCCATATCTCTGAAAAAAATCCTTTACCGGCGCGATATAGGTATCATCAATCATTTCCCTGTTAACGATCCCGGTCATTCCAAGCAGATAGGCAGTCAGCAGGGCGCTGGAAAGCGCAACAATAAACCTTGCAAGCTCTGTCAGAAATCCTGCCAGAAATGGATTTGAAAAAAGACCCTCCAGAGAATCTTTATAAAATGCGGCGGTGTCAGCCGTAAGAAAAAAGCAGGCGACAAAAACCGAGGCGGCTAAGATAAAAAGGCTAAAGGAGCACAGATAATCTTTTGAAGCGTATTGGTAATTTTTGTTGTCCGTTCTACTTTCGGGTTCGGGGACTGAAAGGGTGGTTAAAACGCCGATCATCATAAGGGAGGCCATTATAAAATAGGTAAGTTTCCAGGCATTGTAATCGTAGTGTCCCATGCCCGAGCCCAAAACATCCGCAATATAAAGGGCCCCCGCGCCGGCGGCCAGCATGCCGATTCGGTATCCGGCGATATAGGCGGAGGCCATCATGGCCTGAAGCTCACTGCCCGCCGATTCGATTCGATAGGCATCGATGACGATATCCTGGGTTGCCGATGAAAACCCAAGCAGAACTGCAGCCAAAGCCATCAGGTAAACATGAATCTTGCCTTGATTGGGATCGGTCAAGCCGATCCATAAAATAGCGGCGATGATCAGAAATTGGGAAAGAAGAATCCAGCCGCGTCTTCTGCCGAATTTTTCCGAAAGATAAAAAAGCGGCAGCCGGTCTACCAGCGGGGCCCAGACGAACTTAAACGAGTACCCCAACGCCGCCCAGCTGAAAAATGTCACATCAGATCGCTGCACTCCCGCTTCCCTGAGCCAGAGGGAAAGCGAGGAAAAAATCAGCAAAAGCGGAAGCCCGGCGGAAAAGCCGAAGAAAAACATGGTAACGACCCTTGGGTGGAAAAAAGATAAAACGGCTTCCTTCCAATCCCTGCTGTACGCAGTATCGGGTGGGGTAGCGCTCATGGGCCGGCTGCCATCCGTTTTTAGATGTCTTTCTGTTTTATGATCATCGCGGTCACTTTTCTGCCTCCTGACGCCATCCTAACGGGATAGTGAGCCCTGGCCTGACTAAGCTTCGCGCTTTTGAAAAAAATCAGAGCCAATATCACGTCGCCAATAAGAGCAGTAATCTTAGATTGCCTTAGGAATTTTGTTTCAAAATGAAGAAGATCTCTAGTCCGACCAGAAGTGTTTGGACTTTGCCCGCCGCTTTTTCCACAAATCTCCCTTGTTCTCAAAGTCTGCAACGCCTTTTCCCTGGTCTGCATCGGCAACCTGCCACAGGCCGTTTACCGCTCCGCTTAAGCCGCCCGACAGCATCTCAAAGCCCTGGGCCGTGTAAAGGTCGGTTTCGGCCGAGCGGTTGATGATATACTTGAGCTGGCGGCAGGCCTGCTGATTCTTGATCCGAAGGACATCCAGCAGCGCCCCGACTTCGTCGTCAAGTTTTCCCTCCATAACTACCCGGTTCCAAAGCCCCCAGTCCACGGCGCGATGCGCCGGCATAAGGGCGCCGATAATGTTTATTTCTTTGGTCCGCCGCTTGCCGATGTACCTGACCATCCGGGTGGTTCCGCCCCACCCGGGCGTGATTCCGCTGTCGACCTCTGGCATTCCCCATTTAGCATCTTCCGTTGCGATTACAAAGTCACATGCCATGGTGATTTCTAACCCCCCGCCCACGGCATAGCCCTCTACCGCTGCGATGGTTAGTTTGTCCAGTTCCTCTAGAGAATTGGCCATGTCCTGGTAGATTTTGACCCGGCGCATCACCCCGTTGGCCCCCTGCGAGCTGTTGCCGAACTCATCATCGCCCCACTTGGGCATTTCCGTGATGTCATCGCCCACGCAGAAATTTCCGCCAGCGCCCTGGATCACCACAAATTTGACGGTGGTCGATTGTTTAATGGTGGCAATGGCCTCTACCAGCCGGCCGGATAACTCAATACTCAAGGCGTTGAACACATCCGGCCGGTTGAGGGTGATCCGGGCCACGTCGTCTTCCATGGTCAAAAGCAACGGTTCGGTGGTCATAAGCATCTCCTGAAGATTTAGGGTAGGCTGTAACAGTTGAAATTTGGTTCTTCCGGATGAAACGTACTTTTAACTGAAAAATGTGGTCATATGTGCTCCTTTTTTAAAGGCGGGCAAACCTAAAAAGAAAGGGAGGCATCATATATCCATAAATATTCTATATCATGGATTCGGCATTGTTATCAATTCCGTACAATTCCGGGGACACCATACTTATTTTATCTTTTCCTCGGCCGCCCCGGTTTTTGAAGTTTTAGGGTGCGGCCGAGTTTAATTTCCAAGCGTTCAACAAATGCCTCGTTTCCAAGGGGGCGGCCGGTCCGCTCGTGCTTTTTTAATAACTCCGCATCCTTCTTTGTTAAAGCGGAAGAGAGAAAGTCAGGCCAGCCCCTATTTATCATTTGAAGCAACGGCTCGACATTTACGAGTCGATCGTTTTCCCCTTTGATGTGAGCGCCTGCGCTACTCCAGACCCAATTCTCCGGTTTACAAACAAGCTTTGCGCGTACCGGGTTATTTTCGATATACCGGGCACAAGCAAGAAGATAGGGTTCGTCCATCACGTAAGAGGCAAACCGGCCCTGCCATAGATGACCGCGCCAGCCTTCCCGGAAATTGATTAAGCGGCTATAACGACGATGGGCCTCCCCAATGGCGAGTCGGATGGCATCCTGGGTTTGCGGAACAGCTATCAGGTGAACATGGTTGGGCATCAAACAATATGCCCATATATCAATGCCGTAATGAGCGCACCATTCGGCCATCAATTCAATATAGGCGTCATAATCCGCATCAGAGAAGAAGGTCTGCTGACGCCTGTTTCCCCGTTGAGTAATGTGATGAGGGAATCCGGGGGCGATTGCTCTTGCTATTCTTGCCATTTATTTTTTATAGGAGCTTTTGAAGGTGGTAAAAATTAATATGGTGTCCCCGGAATTATGACGGTTTTTAATTCTTTGGCATATCTTTTTGATTTTTTAATTAGTTTGCCTGTTTGATGATATTTTTTTCTACATTTTCTTTCATTGTATGCCAGCTTCCATCCTTCTCTCCACCATCTGTTATATAAATCCACGTTGGACTGACTTTCATTATCATTCAAGCCCATAATGGCTTTGTAATATTGACTTTCTTTACCCAAATAAGATTGCCAGGAAGGGACTTTCGCTGCATTACCAGCTATCCATCCTATATTTTTAATCGCCGATTTGCGAAGCCTGCGAATGTCTAGTTGTTGAGCGTATGCCCCCAGGGGCCAAAGCCAAACTAGGCACAAGTAGCTTACCCAAGTCCCTATAATTCTGCTTGGCAAATTTTCCGGCGATGATATTTTTGTATAAGTTGCTGTAATAAAAAACAAAAGAGCTACAGGTAGAAATGGAAGGGTCGAGACAATAATACGTTCTACCCATTTTCGTTGTTTTTTAATTAACCAGCGCCCAAAATAGAAAGCAATCAAGATATTCGGTATTAATATATGGATGTTGACTTTTTCCATTATAACCCTTTTTAAAACCTAAATTGAGCGATTTTCAAGTTTACCGCAGATACAAGGAAAATGATGTCGAGCGATAGTTGTCTATGCGAGACATCATTTGACGCAGTAGATGCGGTGAAATTGGAAATCCCGGAGGGTTTCAAATTTTTTGATCAAAAAATGATTCAATATCCTGAAAATAAGTTAAAAATTAAACCTCCAAAAAATTGAAACGCTCAATTTAGGTAAAATTTTGTTGCCATACCGGGGAGGTTGCGAACAATTTCCCCGAAATAAACGATTAATGCTCAATAATTATCAGGATTGAATCTACTCAAACCATAATTTTGTGCTGCTCCCCTAACCTTGAAATATTGTTTTATCCGCTCTGCCTAAGTTTGCGCCATAAGAGATTCCACTTGACATTGCTCCAGTAATCAAAGAGGTCCCTGCGGCATAAGTGGCTCCAGCACTACTTCCAAGATTTCCAGTCTTTCGGTATTGGTCATAGTGGTGTACCCATGCACTTACACAAGCCCCACCAACCACGAGTAAAGATCTAAACCCAAAAGATTCACCCTCTGTTTCCTTCATCTCTTCGTTTATGATTTCCGGGGATGTCCCCGGAACTAAAACTAGCCGCTCTAAGCAATTTTTTTAATTTTTCTCAGTTCCTTGGTATACCTATTGGACTTTTTTGATAATTTGACTATTTTGCGGTATTTTTTGTTGCAGGCGTTTTCATTGTATGGATGCTTCCGGCCTTCCTTCCACCCTCTGTTGTATAAATCAGCACTGACCTGGGTTCCATTATCATTGGATTCCATAAGGGCGTTATAATACGGACTCCCTTCACCCACATAAGATTGCCAGGAAGAAACTCCGGCCGCATTACCGGCTATCCAGCCCATATTTTGGATAGCTGCTTTGCGAAGCCTGCGGATATCTATTTGGTGGAAGTGTACCACCAATGGCCAACTCCAGGTGATGAGTAAATAGCAGATCCAAAAACCTACAATTATGGACAAAATGTTGTCTATCGTTAATATTTCTGTATACGTTGCAATGAAAAAACATAAAACAGCCACTGGAAGGAATGGAAGAGTGGAGACAATAATACGTGGTTTCCAGTCTCTTGGTTTTCTAATCAACCAGCGGCCAACATAGCAAGCAATCGCTATATTTGGAATTAATATGGATGCATAGTTTTCCATTGTTAACCTTGTAAAAAGTCTTGCGTTTCATGATACCGGAGAAGTTATGAACAACCTCTCCGGAAGAAACAATTGTTAATCAATAATTATCAGGGTTGAATTTACTCAGGCCATAATTTTGCGCCATTCCTCTGGCCTTAAAATATGTACTTCCAAGCCTGCCTAAGTTTGCGCCATAAGAGATTCCACTTGATAGTGCTGTGGTGATCATGCTGGTTCCGGCTGCATAAGCTGCCCCAGTACTACTGCCAAGGTGCCCGGTCTCGCGGTAGTGAGCATAGTGGTGCGTCCAAGCACCCACTGCGCCGGATATAACCACAGCGGCAGCGAACCCTAATAATTCACCCTCGGTTTCCTTCATCTCTTCATTTGAAAGGCAGGCGACTTTAAGGCGACTCATGTCTTGTGCTTCAAACATTCTGGCCATTTTTTTTGTGCTGGTGCCGCTTGTCAGGTCTTCTGCCAGGGCAGCCCCCGGCACAGAAAAAATCAGGGTGAAAGTGACAATAAATGCGATGATACCGTTTTTCATAAATCCTCCTTCTGTTTTCAGGTTTGCGGTTAGTCGTCCAGCCGTACGGCCGCTGATATCAAAAGCAACAACTTGAACTTTATGTGTTTTTGAAAATGGCGCCTTATTGTCCAGGCCGCTCATTGGCTACTCAAAATCCATGCGGGGTCTGCTGGAAATTAATTGGTTAACCAGATCGGTGCGGGCGGGAATTTCAAGAAAATCTTTATTGATTTCAGAATCTCCCAATATCCCCAGTATTTTACCCTGCAGACTGCGGTCATCTCGGGTATCAAAACATTTTTTAAACCTTTGTGCGCGCATTTTTATATTGCCGAAAGTCGGATCAGCAAGGTGAACAAATTTGTCAGAAACTCCTTTGAAAACAGAAAAATGTTCAGTCCCCCTGATATCCAGATAGACAATGACAGGATGCTTTAGATTTTTTAGGGCCTTAGCGGACAAGGCGATTCCGGTGGCTTCATATCCTTTCTTTTGTGCAAAAATCTTCAGATCATAGAAAGATATGTTAACCTTCTTATCGAACGTTTTGATGGAATCTGCGCCAACATCTTTTATTTCAAAAATCCAGTTTAATATGTCTGCTTCCTTGATTTCTTCATTGTAGTAATGTTTAAGTATGGTAGCGAGCGCGCCGGAACCGCATGAAAAGTCCTTTTTTTGTTTGACTATGCCTTCGTTTTTAATCTCCAGCCAACTCCGCCCTTCCAGTTTATGCGTCATGCTTCTGTTGAAACGGGTTTTCAAGCCTTGAGAAACAGCATGTTTTGCCGGAATAAAACAGAATGTTGTTATAAGCATTAGAAATATCACTGAAAAATATTTATGAGGGCAGTTAGAAAACATAATTCAACTCAAAAGAAGCGGACGATTGACTCATCCCGCCGGTATCTTCATATTCAAAATTTATATCCAGGATTAATTCCCCATTGATTTCGTAACCACATCCAATAATAAACGGCAAACCGGTTCTCGTGGGATCAACTTTTTCTTTGTCCAGCTTTGAACTACCTTGAATGTACCACTCAAAACCCCAATAAACGGTAGTGTAAGGGTTTACTATGAAGTACAGAACCGGAGACAGGCTGAATTTTTCTCCTGGGTCAATGGAATGCTCACCCTTCTCTCTTTCGAGAAAAATGGTATATTGGCTGTCGAGGCTGAAGACCACGGGATCAATCGTGTAATAGGTCACAGCTCTGGCTGAATAGGTTTTAAAATAGCTTTTTTCAAAGCCCTGGGGAAATTCGGTGTTATCTACCATGTGAGCATTAATGGAAGTTATAAGGGCCGGATACTCATTCTCTTCTTTTATTTGATACATAATTTCCACACCGGCATTATTGAATTCGGTTGCCTGCTCATAGTTGTATTCATCTTGCGCGGAATCTCTGCTGAACTCGGTATAGCCGCTGCCGAATGCCGATATTTCCAGGTCTTTCCATAGCCCGTATTTCAGCCCCAGGTAGTAATAGAGCCGGTCTGTATTTGTTGTCCATTCATTATGATCGTAAACGGCTATTATATTTCCTTTCTGCTCAATGAGCTGATTGGCAAACTCATCTTCTTTTTTGTGCAGACTGTTATAGGATAAAATAAAATCGATTTCCCAGTCCCGCTCTTCAGCGATCAAATCCTCTATTTTGACCGGTTTATCCGCAGTGCTCATGTCCGGAAGAAACACAATAAAAAGCACTGTCGAAACAACAACTTTGATCTGTGTGTACAAATTGGCTGCCTGCATCTTAGGACTTTAAAATTTTTATAAATTTTCTATAGCGGCATTTCCGCCGTCTCAGCGGCGTACCTTTGTCGCAATGGCGCTATTTTTATCAAAAAGACAGTTTAGACGGAGCAAAGCATGGATTGTGCCAATTATTGAGGCTTGCCCGGCAGCGGTTTTATATTAATGGATTGTTTTTTATTATAACGGGTTATGGCTTTGCTGCAGGAATGATGAACACAACTGGAAAAGAAAAAATCCGAAAATATTTTCGAAAAATAGTAAAAATATTTTCGGATCAATTAATGGTGACGGTCTCTCAAATTCCGCAAATTCCGGGGACACCATCCCTAATTTTTAGCTTTTCCTCATTTTCCTTGTATCTGCGGCAAACTTGAAAATCGCTCAATTTAGGAACAAGTTTTGCGCGTACCGGATTATTTTCAATATAATGCGTACACGCAAAAAGATAGGATTCGTCCATCACGTAAGATGCAAACCGGTATGAGGTAAACGTGGTTGGGCATTAGGCAATAGGCCCATATATCAATGCAGTAATGACCCCACCATTGGGCCATCAACTCAATATAGGCATCGTAATCCGCATCAGAAAAAAGGTCTGCTGGCGCCTGTTTCCCCGTTGCGTCATGTGATGGGGGAATCCCGGGGCGATAGCTCTTGCTATTCTTGCCATTTATTTTTTATAGGAACTTTTGAAGGTGGTAAAAATTAATATGGTGTCCCCGAATTTAGCGGCGGCAGCCTCTTTAGCAGATGAAATGCAGGTGCCGTAAAGGATCAATCACTGGAACCGGAAGGGGGCAGGGGTGCGCCTTCAAAAAAACCTGATTTGAGAAACCGGATTACCATGGCTGCGGTTTCTTTTCTTTGATGGATTTCTTTGTGGTTGAACGGTACTACGGCAAAGTCGTCCAGTTCCGGATAATACACGGATTTTACCTCGACCCGGCCGTCGTTTTCATCTTCAAGCAGCCGGCCGAGGACAAGGTTGCCCTTATTTCCTGCAATTGCGCCTATCCTGGTTTCTTCGGGATCAGAAAGCTCCAGCTCGGAGATTTTTTCCGGCCTGAGGGAGTCGAGGGTCGCAAAGGTTTCCACCAGCAGATCCGAAATTTCTGCAACCATGCCCGCAAGCTTACTGCCCCTGTTGGGCGTGGCGATTAGAACTGCACGATCCACCCGCCTGTGCTCCGGGTAATGAGACAGAAAGTAACGGATCACCAGCCCACCGGTGCTGTGTCCCACCATTGCAACCGGCTCGTTATCAATCAGTCCGGATACGACATCTTCCACCTTTTCAGCGAAAATGTCTGAAGCCTCTTGTACGTGATCGAACGTCAGCGGCAGATCAACATTTACTGCCCTGTATCCGGCAGCTTCAAGAAAATCAGCAAGAGGTTCCATCTCTCCGGCGCCATTGCCGTAGCCATGCACGAGAAACACGGTTTTCGCGGGCGGGTTGTTTCTGCTGTGCCCCTTTGAATTCAGCGCGGGGTTGTCGCAGGCGCCTATCAACAGGGCCAGCAAAAGCCCCAGTGCAAGTATGCGCAATTCCGGGGACACCATACTAATTTTATCCTTTTTTCGGCCGACCTGGCTTTTGAGGTCTTAGGTTGCGCCCGAGTTTAATTTCCAAGCGTTCAACAAATGCCTCGTTTCCAAGGGGGCGGCCGGTCCGCTCATGCCTTCTTAATAACTCTGCATTTTCTTTTGTTAAAGCTGGAGATAAAAAATCAGACCAGTTGTTTTCTATCATTTTAAGCAACGGCTCGACTTTTACGAGTCGATCATTTTCCCCTTTGATGTGAGCGCCTGCGCTGCTCCAGACCCAATTCTCCGGTTTACAAACAAGCTTTGCGCGTACCGGGTTATTTTCGATATACCGGGCACACGCAAGAAGATAGGGTTCGTCCATCACGTAAGAGGCAAACCGGCCCTGCCAGAGATGACCGCGCCAGCCTTCCCGGAAATTGATGAATCGGCTATAACGGCGATGGGCCTCCCCAATGGCGAGCCGGATGGCATCCTGGGTTTGCGGAACAGCTATCAGATGAACATGGTTGGGCATCAGACAATAGGCCCATACATCAATGCCATAATGATCACACCACTTGGCCATCAAGTCAATATAGGCGTCATAATCCGCGTCAGAGAAAAAGGTCTGCTGGCGCCTGTTTCCCCGTTGCGTCATGTGATGGGGGAACCCCGGGGCGATAGCTCTTGCTATTCTTGCCATTTATTTTTTATAGGAGCTTTTGAAGATGGTAAAAATTAGTATGGTGTCCCCGGAATTACGGTATTTGCGGTTTCACTCCCGGAATTTTCTCTGGAATATAATTTAAACGCTCCATTGAATTCTTTATGTCAAAGAATAAGAAATAATAGCTGAAAGCAGAAAAGAAAAAAAAACACTCATCCAAAATTCAACCTTACTAATTTTTTTAAAATCCAAACGCATAACTTGTTTTAATATAGAAAAATTATTATGATAAACAAGAGCAGTAAAAAATAGAATAGGCCAAAGAATTAAAAAAACAATAATAGGTAGCACGTGATCAATCATTTCAAAATCTACCATTTTTTTATAAGTCAATTTACTTACAAGGTATGTTTTCCATTTTAGGTGGTAAAGTGGGGGCCTCGGCTGATGGTGGAAAAGGATCAAAAATTCCCAATAAAAAGTTTAATTTTTTCAATGCTGCCCCAGTAGCAGGTCCTATATATCTATTTGCTATATTTTCTGCTGCTACTTGAGTGGACTGATCGGCTATAATCTTGCCAAAAGTTCTCGCATCTTTAGATAATTTTTTTGGCATCTGAATGCTATGTAAGCCATGAACCGATATCATGCTCTTTGTTAAAGAATCAGCCTCCAAACCATATGAATCAATCAAATTCACCGGATCATTCAAACAATACCCATACAGATCACTATTCCCGCCGGCAAATCCAATCGGATCCTTGGCTGTCCATCTGCCGGTGTCCGGGGCATAGTCTCTGTAACCAAATCGGACGAGGCCTGTATCCCGGTCATGCAAGCCGCCGGCGAAGCCTAAGGGGATTTCAAAGTCCGGGTTGGTGTCGTTGAGGATATAGCCGAACGTGTCATATGTAATCTCTTTTATCACGTTTCCGGATGAATCCGCAACCGCACGGAGGGAGCCGACCGGGTCATAGGCCAGGTAATAGGTGGCGCCTTCTTTTTCCAGGGCAATAGGCAGGCGGCTGTCTGCGTATTTGAACCGCATGAGGAGGTTGTCTGCGCCGTCATAGACCGCCAGGAGGCGGGTTAATCCCTGCCAGAGGTATTTTCTCGTGGTGGTGCCGTCAACCTTTTTGGCTATTCTGCGCCCCAGGGGATCGTGGACGTACTCGATAAAGGTGCCGTCCGGGAGGCTCACGCTTAAGATCTCGCCCCGGGCACTGTAATCATAGGTTGTCGTGCCTTGAGCGGTTGTTTTGGATTCCAGAAATCCGTCCGGATCGTATTGATAGTCCGCACTGTCGGTCGAAAGGAGCCGGTCTTCGGCATCGTATGAGAGGGTCTGGCCGCTGATGTGCCGCTCCGTGTTCATCTGGTAGGTGCGGGTACCGTAGGGGATATCATTGTAACCGTATTCTTCAACAAGGGTGCCGTCTTTGGTGACCGTTTCCAGCCGGCCCATCTCATCATAGGTATAGCCATAGGTGGTGGTGACTCCGCCCATGGTTTCGGTTCGGGTTTTGATCCGTCCGTCCGGATACCTGTCTGTTATGTTCCAGGCATAGATGCCTTGGCCGTTTACATCCGTATTTTCACTGTCAGTCTCTCCATAGCTGTTGAATGTTCGATCTATGTTCAGGTTTGTATTAGTAACACTGTATGGCAGACCGGTTTCATTAACTCCGGGATTGTTGTAGCGGGATATGGTGAATTCACCGGCACCCGTCAATAAGCCGTCATTATCATAGGTAAAGTTTTCGGTTTGGCCGGCATAGGTAAATGAGGAAATATTGAAGTCAGTGTTGTAGGTGTAATCAAGGCTCTGGTTTACCGTACCGGCCAAAGTTTCTGAAGTGACAAGCTCGCCGTCATAGTTATAGGTGATGGATTCCAAACTCTTTGATATGGACTCGACCTTATTGCCGCATAAATAGGTGTAATCAATATTTCCTTCCGGCGTTTGGATCTGCCACAGCCGGGATTTGTCATCTGCATCCGACGGGTTGGTATAATCCAGATAAATTGACTGCCCGGAAGGGAAATTTTTTCGAATCAGCCGCCGGTCCTTGTCATAGACATAGCTGTAGCTGCCGCTTAGCGGGGTTGTGTAGGAAGTTTTCAAGTCAACCGGATTATACCCGGACTCATGATCCACGCCGGAAGGATTGGTAAGTACGGTCATGTTGCCGTTGGCATCATAGGAAAATTCCAGGCTGGTGCCGTCCGGACGGTCAATGTGGGTAATCCGTCCGGCCTTGTCATTGGTGAAATAGGTGGTCAGGTTCCTCGGATCTGTGACCGACGCCAGGTAGCCGTTTGCGTCATAGGCAAAACCGGTCTCCCGGCTGCCGGTGGTGACCGATTGGCATTTACCGTCTGCGTAATAGGTGTAATCGGTCGGCATCAACCCGGGCATTTGCGTGCTTGTGGTTTCAAGGGTATCCGGATTATAAGCAGCCGTGAGCGTGCGGCCCTCGGGCGAGGTGATAGTCTTTTTCGAGGAGAGGACATCATTTTCAAGGGTGGTTGTTTTCCCGTTGAGCGTTTTATCCCGTGTGATCAGGTCGGGCTCGTTGTCCGCATCCGTGTCTTCATAGGAGACGTCCACCTGTATGCTTCGTTCGAGGCCGGCCGGGGTAATTTTTGACTCAGACTGCAAGTATTTATAAGCGAAGGCGGGGTCAAGATTATAGGTCCTCTTAATCTCCGTATCGTCGGCCAGTGTCTGCTGTTCAACCAAGCCGTCCGCTGAGGTAGTGGAAAGGGTTTGTGCGTCGGCTGGATCGATTACAGTCAAGGCCTCTGCTCCGGAGGCAGCCAGACTGGCAATATAGGTCGAGGCGTTTGACTCACCGGTTGTCACCGTGCTGGTGATATCGCCGGATGCCTCAGCTGTGCGGTCAAAACGCCAGTGCCCTCCGCTTTCGTCATAGGTATCCGTTATCCGACCGGCTTCATCATAGATATATTCGTAGGCCGCCGAATTGGGTTCGACTTTATCGGTAAGGAGCCCGCCGGCAGTATAGGTGAAATCATAGATGCCCCCATCGGGCAGGTCAACCTGGCTTAAATGCCCCTCTGTATCAATGGAAAGCTCAGTTGTTAATCCGTCTGGAGAAGTAATGGCATACGGTGTTCCATCCGGATAACGGTGGATAGTGGTCTGGTTGCCGAACTGATCAATTATGGCGTTCAGGCGGTTCCCGGAATCATAGACAAAGGTTTTGCGGACCGATCCGGTCTCAAGATCAATGGTTTGCTTGTGCCTGCCGGTGGCGGCAATCACGTAGCCATCGCCATATTCTGTCTCAAAAACCACTTCATCTTCGATCATGCGGGTCTGAAAAGCCTCCGGCGCTGCCACTTTTCGGACCACATGATTATAGTAATCCGGAACATAGATATTTCCCTGAAGGTCCACGCACAGGTTTCGGGGATGGAATAATTGGGCGCGGGTGGCGGGGCCGCCGTCGCCGGTGGACCCCAAAAGCCCGTTTCCTGCCACCGTGGTTATGTGTCCGGCGTTGTCGATTTTTCGGATCGCATCCGCGCCTCCGTTCTGAGGGTCGCCGGGAGAATTGCGAACGTCCGTCTGGCCAAAATACAAATTGTCATTCGCATCTACTTCTACTGCATATACCCCGGCAAGCATGGCCTGGGTGGCCGGGCCCCCGTCGCCGCTATAACCATAATATCCGTATGTTCCGGCGATTGTGCTGATAATGCCATTTGTATCGACTTTCCGGATAACCCCCTGACCGGGTATATAGAGGTTCCCTTCCGAATCCACGGTGACTGAAAAAGGCTGGCTCAGCTCTGCCTGGTCAGCCCGGTCCCCGTCGCCGGTACAGCCCTGGACCCCGGTTCCGGCAATTGTGTGGATAGTCCCATTGGGGGTCACTTTTCGCACTTTATAATGATCCCTGTCTGCGATATAGATCGTTCCATTGGCGTCGACGGCAACCCCTGTTGGATGGAGCCTGGCGCTAATAGCCGGGCCGCCGTCGCCGGTGTCGCCGGATGCCCCGTCTCCGGCAACTGTGGTAATAATACCATTCTTGTCAATTTTTCTAACCTTATGTGCCAAGGAATCCGCAATGTAGAGGTTGCCGTCAGCATCGAAGTCCATTGCGCAGGGGCATTGCAGTTTGGCTTGCACAGCGGGGATGCCGTCTGACTTATCGGTTGCATAAGGCCCGCCGGCAATCGTATGGATGTCTCCATCTTTGTCTACTTTTCGGATGGCGGGGCATATCTGGGATGCAATGTAGATGTTGCCTTCTGCATCGAGGCAAACAGCCGCTGGATGGCTGACCGGGGACTCCGTGGCCGGTAAGGGGCCATGGGATAGCTCCCATGCTTCATTGCCGGTGCCGGCAATGGTTTCGATCAGTTTGACGTCATTTATTATTTTTGTTCCGTTGCCTTTAAATAGGGTTTTTGCATCTGCCGGATCCACGTAATGATGCGTAGTGAGGCTCCAGCCGGCTGCGATTGCCCCGGCTTTCTGCGGCGGCCTGTGGATATCTGTCTTACCGGTAAACCACAGGACGCCTTCCTCACGGGAGGCAACGTTGGTTACATCGGCGCCAAATTCGGCAAATGCCATATCAAAATAACCGGATTCCATATAGTAAGAATTATAGACGAATCCGACCCGGGTGTGGGCAGTGATGGTATGCTTGACAGTATTTCCGAAAACATCCAGGCCGTCCCACGTAAATTCGGCCTGTTGATTGGCCATGGCCGGCAACTGTTTGCTGAATTTGCGGCCGGCAATCGTCAGTTCTACTTCGATCCGCTTTACCGAGGCAGGAACCGCATCCCCACTCGCGGGCACGGTAATGACCGTTTTATAGTCGGATGCCCGGTTGCTGGTATAATGGAGCGCCATGCCGGTCCCCGGAACAGGAACGTTCTCATGGAGGATTCGGCTGTTAGACCTTACATATGAGCCCGTGCATATTGGCGGTTCATCCTCCAGTGCCTCATCCGCTCCGGGCAGGCCGAAATCCAGCATACCGCTCAACGAGGTATATGAGCACCAGTTAAAATCCCAAGGGGAGAAGTGCGTCACCAGTACCCGCCAAAAAGTATCACCCGGCAGGTAGGTGCTGCTGTCGTCCAGACCGGCGGCTTCATCCTGCGTCTCACCATCATTATCAAGATCATCGGGCACGCCGTCATCATCAATGTCCAGTCCGTCCACCACATCGTCTTCATCCGAATCCAGGAGACGAACCACACGCCCGTTTTTTGAGGCAACCCATTGCCCTTTATCGCGATCATAGTATCCGGCGGGCACCTGCTCTCCAACCTCAAAGCCAAGGAAGTTGTCCACAAAAACCATCACCGGCTTGTCAAATATCACCCGTTCAACCCCTTCTGCCTCAAATTCTGCGCAATAGGTATAGGAAGAGGTGGGCGGAAGTTTTGCCGGCATGGAATCCGCCGTGGCATATTCGGTGGCCCGTGCGGTAATAGAGGAGAGGGCGCGTATTTTGTTGCCATAGGGATCAACTTCATAGGCTTTCGTATCCCCGGAAAAAACCAGTGTGGCCGAGCGGCTGCCGAATGCATCGCTTACTTTTGAGCTTTTGTGAATAACTCGGGTTTCCGGGCTGCCGTCAAAGGTGACAACCGTTGAGGCCAAATCCCGGGGGGCCAAAACTATGTCTTCCACGTGAACCAAGTCGTTTTTGAGCGCTTCCACTTTTCTGTGGACGCACAGATAGTCGGGATCGGAAAAGGTCAGTCTGATTATTCCTCCGCCTTCCGCGGCGAGCGCGTATCTCCCCTTGGCGTCTGTTAGGGCCGATCCGTATTCCGGATGGTCAAAAATCGTTACCTTCGCGCCGGCAATGGGGCTTCCAGCGGTATCCTTTACAAGCCCGGTAAGGACAATGAACCGTTGCGTATCATAAGCCTTAAGGCTTGCATCTTCAGGAACAAACTCCTGGTAGGCGGCGCCGAACGAACCCTCCGGCAAGGCGGCGGGCAAATTGCCCAGGACTTTCAAAGAAATATCGTAATGAGTGGCGCCCCCCTTATAGATGGCTGTTAAAGTATAGGTAGTCGTATACTCCGGGGTTACGGTGACGCTGCCGGAGGCCGCCACTTCGCCGATGCCGTTATTGATATAGACTGTATCCGCCGGTGATGCCGACCAGGTCAGCGTAGCGGACTCTCCGTGATTGATGACGGCAGGCGACAGGTTCAGGCTCACCTGCGGGGGTTGTTTAACCGCCACCTCAGCCGCCGCCGTAACTGTTCCGCCGGGGCCAGTCGCAGTTATTGTATATTCAGTTGTTGCCTCTGGGGATACATCAACCGAGCCATTTAAGGTCACATCGCCGATATCCGGTTCGATTCGGCAGGTCTCGGCGTATTCTGAGGCCCAAGTCAGGGTAGCGGCCTGACCTGGATCCACGGTTCCCGGATCAGCCATCAGTGTAACCCTCGGCGGATTTTTAGTGACGGTTATTTGGATGGTCATGGTATCTGTCAATTCACCGTCTGTGACAGTAAATATCGGATTATATATACCAGTCTGCCCGATTTCCGGTATCCAAGAGAATAATCGGGTCTCCGGATCAAAGTTTGCGCCTGCAGGAAGATTGGCCGCAGAATAGCTCAAGGTTTCATCATCGTCGTCCTCTGCATATATGCTAAATTTGAGTTCCTGTTCTTCCAGGATCTCCTGGTCGTCAATGGGCTCAAAAACAGGCGGGGTGGCATGGGCCACCATTACTGGCCCTTCAGAATAGCGCGTTACAGGGGCGTGATCGCCGTCGTCAATGACGGCGTATATGTAATAGTCGCCTTCCGGCAGGGAGGTTGTGCTCCATATGTATTGATCGTCCGAGCCCTCCGGATCTTCAGTGAGTCCTGTTATAATCTCTGTGCCGTCCGCACCTGCCGGGTCCGTATCATAATATAGGGCAATCGCGGCATTGCTGTCCGGGTCGTCATCTGTCCAGGCGATTGTATAGCTATCATCCGCCCGGTCATTGCTGCCGTCGGGTTCTATAATGGATATGGCCGGCGGGTGGGTCACAGAAACGGTGGCGCTGTCCGTGGCGTTCCCGCCGGGACCCGTTGCGGTCAATGTATAAATTGTTGTTTCCTTTGGTGATATGCTGACACTGCCTTCGGGCGACACCTCCCCAATCTCCGGTTCAATGGCGGCCGAATCCGCATTCTGAGTCTGCCAGCTGAGGGTGGACGCATCACCTTCGGTTATAGTGCCGGGATCTGTGGTCAGGCTGGCTTCGGGCAAAACAGGGGATCCCCCTTTCTGGAAAACCGTTATCTTCGCCGAGGCTTTGTTTCTCCCGAAAAGGATAATGCAGATGCGGTTTCTGTCTTTAAGCACGATATCTTTAGTAAACGGGCGTTTACTGCTTACGGCATACCATTTGTGGTTGAAGGAGGCGTAGCCAAAAAAGGGGCGGTTAGGTGTTAGGCTGGTGATCTTTAAAACGCCTTCCGCCTGAGCCTCTGCGGTAAAAGTGTCAAAACTCCTTGCGAAACCGAACCATCCGATATCAAGGGATTTTTCAAAAACTACGGCGTCCCGCCCTGCTGTCAGTCTCTGGGCATGGTTCGGGCCGGCACAAAGAATCGCTGCAATACAAATGACTGCCCCAAATATTTTTCTGCGCATGGTTCTCCTCCTGTTTAATCGCGTTATCAAGGGGCTCGGTTTACCCGTCCCGCCATAGACTGAACTTCATGAATATTTTTTTATTGAAAGCCCGGGATAAGCATCGATTGTGCCAAATAATTCGGCAGGCGCCTTGGATTAGTGGATTAATCTTTAATCCAATGGGTTATAAATTGATCACCGTAATATGGGAAAAAGATGGTGGTTATTTGAAAAGAGAATTCCGAAAAAAAAATTCGGATATTCCGAAAATTTTTTCGGAATCCATTAATGGCGGGATATACCGTATTTTGCCATTTTGTAGGACAGCCCCCGTTCGGCAATACCAAGCGCCCTTGCAGCACGGCTCTTTACGCCGTTATGGGTTTTCAGGGCGCGCCGGATCATCTGTTTTTCAAATGCGGCCACGGCTTCGGGCAGCGATGCGGACGGCTGAATATCCGGATATGTGGGGGTTGTTTCTGTGTCGCGTATTTCCGGAGGGAGATGCTCCACGTCAATCATATTGCCCTCACACATGGCAACCGCACTTTCAATGACATTCTCCAGCTGACGGACATTGCCATGCCAGGGGGATTTCTGCAGAATTCTCAGGGCCTCGACGGAAAGCGTTTTGATCTGTTTATGATAGACGCCGTTATATAAATCCAGGAAATGCCCGATCAGCTCCGGGGTATCCCCCATTCGTTCTCTTAGCGGGGGCATGTGGAGGTGGATGACGTTTACTCGGTAATATAGATCCTCCCGGAATTGGCCGGATTCGATTCTTTGTTTCAGGTCTTTGTTGGTCGCGGCGATCAGCCGGAAATCCGAGGAAATGCTTTCTTCCCCGCCGACGCGTTCAAACTGTTTTTCCTGGAATACCCGCAGCAGCTTAACCTGTATATCTATTGGCACATCCCCGATTTCATCAATGAACAGGGTGCCCTTGTCGGCCAACTCAAATCTGCCGCGTCTATCACTTACCGCGTCTGTAAAGGCCCCTTTTACATGGCCGAACAGCTCGCTCTCAAGGGTGCCTTTGGAAAAAACCGAACAGTTGACGGCAATAAGGGGGCCGTCTTTTCGACAGCCATTGTAGTGGATAGCTTTTGCCGCCAGCTCTTTACCGGTCCCGCTTTCGCCGGTTATCAAGACACTGGCTTCA
The DNA here is from genome assembly GCA_018334555.1 of Desulfobacterales bacterium. Lineage (GTDB taxonomy): Bacteria > Desulfobacterota > Desulfobacteria > Desulfobacterales > Desulfosalsimonadaceae > M55B175. The sequence continues at coordinate 3,439 of JAGXLR010000028.1, read as the reverse complement.
CTTGACGAGGCTTTTGCGATATATTGATAGACCCTTTTCATTTTCCGGCCGGCGCCAATGATATTGACGCCTTGTATTTCCGGGCAGGTTTCATTTCGCGGGCAGTTGCAATGCTTGGATTGTCTGCCGGGATAAAGAACATTTTTTGTTTTTGTGATAAGGGCGCCGGGATCCAGCGGCTTGGTTAAAAACGCGGCGGCGCCGAATTCCAATGCCTTAAAAGTGATATCCACGCAACCGTGGGCGGTTATAATGATAAAGGGGGTTTGGATGCCCATGCCTCTTGTGGCTCTCAGCAATTCCAATCCGTCCATTTCAGGCATCCGAAAATCGGTGACCACCAGATCGACGGGCTTTTCTTTAATCAACCGCAGAGCTTCCAGACCATTTTGGCAGCATGAAGTTATAAAACCCGATTTCAAATAGGTGTCTTCTATCATCTGGCAGGTAGCCCGGTCATCATCAACGATAACAATGAAGGGATGGTATGCCATTTTAAATGCCCCTGATTGATGCTGTTTGAATTTTTGATTAAGCGGTTATCGCCTATCAATATAATCTATTAAATGTAAAGTCTTTTTGTATGGCTGCTGGTCAAACCACTCCTCAAAGCTTTTCTTTGATCGGAGAAGGCAAACTGAATAGATCCCCCTTTTTTATTTAGTTGCCCCAATCGTTTTTTGGTGATATGGTATAACCACCAGCCAAAAGAAGGAGGGGTCATGTTAGACGGATTGAAACCGGTAAAAACGGATAGCTTAAAAGATGTGTGTGTTAGCCGGTTTGAGGAGCTGATCCTGTCCGGTGCCATCCGCGTGGGGGAAAAGCTGCCGCCGGAGCGGGACCTGGCCCAGCAGTTAAGGGTCAGCCGGCCGGTGGTGCACGATGCGCTGGTCGATATTGCGGCCAAGGGCCTGGTCTCCATGATTCCCCGGCAGGGGACCGTGGTGAATGACTACCGGCGGGAGGGCTCGCTCGCGCTTTTGAATTCGCTGCTCAACTACAACGAGGGCAGACTGGACCCCAAGCTTTTGGACGGACTTTTGAACATGCGGATGCTGGTTGAGACCGAAAACGCCAAGCTTGCCGCGAAAAACCGAAGCGGGGCGCACCTGGAACAGCTTCGCCAGCTCCGCCGACAGGAGGCCGAGGCCTCTGCAAATGATGTGGATACTTTGGTCGCGCTTGATTTCGAATTTCACCTGCTGCTGGCCATGGCGACGGACAACCTGCTTTACCCCCTGCTGCTCAACTCATTCAAGCCCCTCTATACCAACCTGACCCGGCAGTTCTTTAGAAATCCGGAGGTGGTCACATCCGTGTTCGAATATCACAGGCAATTGGCGGCGGCGATTGAGGCCCGTGACGGCCAACAGGCGGAAGCCGTTATGCGGGAGATGCTCGCAAACGGGGAGGACCGCCTGAGACAGATCATCGCCAAACAAACGTAGTTCCATACAAGGGAGGTGGCCCATGAAAGCGGCTGCTGATAAAGTCGAGCGTATTGCGCTCAAGACGCCCTCCGGCCTTACGGAAAGGATCTCAAGGCTTCGCGACTACTACTATATGGGGGCCGGGCGGCGGTGGAACAATGAATACACCGCATGGTCCACGGGCACGCCCTGGGATGTTCAGTTCAACGAGATGACCTACTACATCGTCCCGGAAACCTACCTGCTGCTCCAAACTTTGCGCAGTTCCTACCGGCAGGCGGCCCGGCCGGTCGCCTTGCCGGCGGATTTCTGGCAATGGCCGCATGTCAGGCGCCGGGCATGGTTTGTCCGGGAGGTCATGGTCAATTACCTTCCCCATGAAATCCTGCCGGGGGATCTGATAGCGGGGGGGCGGTTTAACATTCAGACCTCGCTTTGTTTGACCGAAAAAGAGCAGAAGGCCTTTGACCGCCTGACCATGGGCAAAAAAGGGGTGCGGGCAGCGGTCAAATGGTTCCATGACCATGGGTATGGGAACACCGGCGCGACATGCGGCCACCTGGTTCCGGACTATCCAAGGGCGCTTTCAACCGGTTGGAAAGGGATCTATGGGGATCTCAAGGACCGTTACAACCGGCTGACGGAAAGTGAAAGGCGCGGGGGGAAGGGGGCGCAGCTTTCGGCCATGATGACCGCGGCCACCATGCCCCGCGATCTGGCGGACAGGTATGCCGGGCGTTGCGAGGCGCTTTCCGAAGCGGAAGAGAATCCGGAGCGCAAAAAAGAGCTTTTGCAGATGGCGGAGAATCTGCGCCGGGTGCCCTGGGAGCCGGCTGAGACCTTCTGGGAGGCGATACAGGCGCTTTGGATCAACCATATGCTGATCATGAGTGATGAGAACTATCCCGGGCCCGGCGTTTCCTTCGGCCGGATCGACCAGTATTTGTACCCATACTGGCGGCATTCCATTGAAAACGGCATGGACCGGGAGTTCGGGAAGGAGATCCTGAGGTGCTTCTGGATCCACTGCAACACGGCCTATGATGCCATGATTCGGAACGGAAACGACGGCATCACCTCCGGGTTCGGCCAGCTCATCACCCTTGCCGGCATGGGGCCGGACGGCCGGGACATGGCCAATGACCTCACCTATGCCATGCTTGAAGTGGTTGATGAGTTAAGCCCCATTCTTGAGCCCAAGCCGAACGTGCGGCTGCACAAAAACTCGCCGGATGGTTTGCTGGACAAGGTGGTGGACATGATCTCGAGCAGCCAGGGCGCGCCGTTTCTGCTTAATTTTGACGAGCGATCCATGGCCGGGATGCTTCGCGAAGCCCGAAAAAGCGGCAATACCCATTTGATCCGCGAGGATAACGTCCATGACTATGCGCCGGTGGGATGCCTGGAGAACACCATGGCGGGAAACGACCGTTCCGGAACCGTGGATAACAATTTGAACCTGCTAAAGGCCGTTGAGCTGGCCTTGACCGGGGGCAGGGACCTGGCGCCGTTTACCGATCCCATGACCGGGAAAACCGGGCGGATCCGTCAGGATGGGCCGTATACCGGAGATGCTGAAACCTTTGAAACCTGGGACCAGTTCTGGGCGGCCTACCAGAAGCAGACCGATTATATTATTCAAAAATGCGTGGACCTCTATGAGCGTTCCGAATCCATCCGGGCCGATTATTTCCCGACGCCCTATCTCTCCTGCCTGGTCCGGGGGTGTGCGGAAAAAGGTGTGGATATCACCCGGGGCGGGGCGGAGTTAAATTTTACCACCCTCGAGGCGGTGACCTTTGCCACCACGGTGGATGCCCTGCTGGCGGTCAAATACCTGGTATTTGACGAGCAGAAATGCACAATGGCCGAGCTTGTTCAGGCCTTGAAGGACAACTGGGAGGGGCATGAAAAACTCCAGGCCATTGCGAAAAACAAGGCGCCCAAGTACGGCCGGGATGATGACGCGGCCGACGAGGTGGGCCGGCAAGTCATGGACTGCTGGA
>JAGXLR010000180.1 GCA_018334555.1 Desulfobacterales bacterium | reverse complement strand
TTGAAAAGGCGATCGAAATCGATCCCGAGTTCGCCGGCGGGTATGCCAATCTGGGGGAGGTCTATTTAAAACTGGGCGAGGTATCCAAAGCCGTCGATGCGCTTGAAAAAGCCATTGATTTAAAGCCGGATTTGACCGGGGTCCAGTTGAAGCTCGCATTTTTGAATCTGCTTAAAAAGGATATGGACCGGGCGGAGCATTTATTAGATTCAGCGGTCAAACATCGCCCGGAAAACCTTTCGGCCAAGTACATGCTGGCCAAAATCTATCAGATGAGAAACGATTACCAGAAATCGGAGCAAATCTACAGACAGCTTCTGAAGGGGCGGCATACCCCCCATACCGCGCAGGCCTACCTGTCGCTGGCCAGCCTGCTGATCAAGCAGGGCAAATGCGAGCAGGCCGAGCAGTATCTCCAAAAAGCGGTTAAAGAGCACCCGCAATCCATCAAAACCGTTGTCGCCCTGTGCGGCTTCTATATGCAGAACCGGGCGTTCGAAAAAGCGGAGCATCTTCTCAAGCGGGCCATCCAACACAACCCGAAAAGTATCGAGCTCCGTCTTTTGCTCGGCCACCTCTACACCCGAATGAATCAATGGGAACAATCCGAGGACGCCTTTCTGCAAGCCGTTCATGCAAACCCCGGGGATCCAGAGCCCTACCTTGCCGCCGCGAATTACTACGCCGCCAGGGGCCTCAACAATAAGGCGCTGGCCATGTACCAGAAGGCCCTGAAGATACAACCGGAGAATGCGGGCATCCGGCTCCAGATCGCCCGTTTTCATCTTAACCACCAAAATTTAGGCCAAGCAGAGCAATTCATCCAAACCATCATCAAGCAACACCCCCGGTTTCTTGACGCCAAGATTTTAAAGGCCCAATTGTTGCTGGCCAGAAATAAAGCGGATTCGGCTGAAAAATACCTCACCGACCTGGTTGAAAAATATCCCGAGGCCTCCCGTCTGTATTATTTCAAAGGGCTTGCCCACCTCCGGAGCGATGAGCCGGAAAAGGCCAAAGCCTCCTTTGGCAAGGTGCGCCGCGATGATGCCAACTACGACGAAGCCAAGCTGCTGCTGGCCCGGCTATATCTTAGGGAAAACAGCACCAAACCGGCTAAAGAGGCCATTCAGTCGGTGCTTTCCGTTTCACCAAGGCATTACGAGGCCCGGCGAATGATGGGGGACCTCCATATGCAGGAGCGCCAAATCCAGAAGGCACAATCCTGCTTTGACTCCCTTGTAAGTATCGCCCCGGATAAAGCGGACGGCTATTACCGCCTGGGGCTTATCAATCAACAGCAGAATAATTTCGATGCGGCAATGGCAAACTTTAAAACCGCACTGGCCAAAAATCCGGGGGATATCGATGTATTTGTCCACCTGATTTCCCTGCTGCTCAAAAAGGACCAGATTGATACGGCCATTGAGAAATGCGACATGCGGCTCAAGGAAATGAAGAACAGTGCAAGGGACCGGGCGGTCATCTACAATTTAAAGGGAAAGCTTCTGCTTTCCAAAGACAACCCGAAACAGGCGGAACAATCCTTTAAGGCCGCGATGATCGAATTCCCGGATTACCTGCCGACCTATTATTCCCTCGCAAGACTGTATTTAAAACAAAACCGAATGGATGAGGCGATTCGCCAATACCAGCGGGCCATTGATAATGACGTAAGTGATGATACACCCCACATGATGCTTGGCATTATTTTTTCCGCCCAGAACAAAACCGATATGGCGGAGCTCCATTACCGAAAGGCGATTGAAAAAAATCCGGATTTCGCCCCGGCGGCCAATAATCTGGCCTACCTTTTGGCGGAACAGGAAAGGCACCTGGAAGAAGCCCTGGAACTGGCAAAAACAGCCAAACGCCAGCTGCCCGAGGATCCAAGGGTTCAGGACACCATGGGCTGGGTATATGTCAAACTGGGCCTTTATGATAATGCCATCCGGGAATTTATGCAAAGCCTGGCGCACATTCCCGACAACCCCACGATTTATTATCATTTAGGCACGGCCTATTACAAAAAGGGAGTCGCTGATCAAGCCAAAGACGCCTTGAAAACGGCGCTTAATATGGATACGAAATTTGATGAAGCCGAAGAAGCGCGCCGAATCCTGTCCACACTTTAGCTGAAATCCCCGGTTTAAGGCGATCCGATGAAATACCTCTCCTTTAAAATACTCATTTTCTGCATCCTGATGCCGCCGGTGCTGTATCTGCTCACAACCAACGTTTTACAGGGGTATCTCAGCAGTTGGTATCAAAAAGACATCAAAAATGTCTATCTCTCCGATATCGACGATGTCCTAAACGGTGCCACGCCGATCGCCGATGCGATTCAGACCTCCATCGACCGATACCATAAAAACAGCGTTTTTACCGATATGGGGGGCAAACTGGATGTCACGGTGAGAACCGACAAGGGAGACATCCTTTATCCGCCGGCATACCAGAGCCTCACCATTGAAAACATGTCGAGCGATCCGGTCAAGCTCGCGGAGCAGAACTTCCGGATACTCAACAACGGACTGAAGCTCGAGGTCAGCGCGGCCATCCCGCCCTATTCCATCCTGTCCATCGGCATTCTGCTTTTCTACGTATTTATTTTCCTGGCCGGGCTGTACGCCTACTACCGGCAGGCCTTAAAATCCGCCCGGTTGGAGGACTCCCAAAAAGCGGATGAAATCAAACGGCTATCTGAATTGGAAGCGTCCCATAAGCAGCAGGCCCAGACGCTGGCCGATGAGCGCGAATCCCTTTTAGCCGAATACCGCCAGATCCAGGAGTCCCTGGAATCAACCAAACAAAAGGCGGAAAAAGACGAGGAAGAGCTTTTCGAGGAGATTGGCGACCTGGAGGAGAAACTGCAGGAGAACCTTGCCAGCCAGAACGAGCAGAACGAGGAGATCAACCGGCTAAAAGAAAAGCTCGAAGAGCTCGAAAAAAACCGGCAGGCCCAGAACCAGCAGAAAGAAAAGGCTGCGGATCGACTCGGAAGACGTTTTAAGGTGCTCTATAAAAACATCGATATAACCGAGCGCGCCCTGTCCGGACTGGCGGATATGGATGACGACATGGGCCTTAAGGCAGAAGAGGTGATCCATCAGTTAAACGATGATTCCTCGCTGGTCAACATTAAACGGAAGGTATTCAGCAAAAAAGGCAAGGCAACGGTCTTTGAGGTGGTCTTTGCCTATAAGGGCCGGCTCTATTTCCGCAAAACCAGCCAGAACCGGGTGGAGGTGCTGGCGATCGGAACAAAAAAATCGCAGAATAAGGACCTGGCATATCTGGACAGTTTATGACCTATTCCTTATACCCACACGCCTTGTTGATGCATTTCAGCACGGTCCCCTCTTTTTTGGTGGTTTTCTCCACCAGGAAGGGGGCGCCGCACTGGGGGCAGGGTTTGGGTACGGGCTTATCCCACAGGGCATAGGTACAGTCCGGAAACCGGCTGCAACCGTAAAAAATCTTGCCGCGCTTGGATTTTCGTTCCACCAGCTCCCCGTCGCAGCCTTCCTCCGGACATTTGACGCCCGTGGGCGGCGCGTTTTTCATATTGCCGTTAAGGGATCGGGTGTTTTTGCATTCCGGATATCCGCTGCACGCGAGAAAATCCCCGTATTTGCCCTGCTTGACCACCATCGGACGGCCGCATTTGTCGCAGATTTCGCCTTCCGCGGCGCCGTGATCGGGCTCCACGGGGTGAATGCGGCCCTTCTCATCCCGGGTGTAGTTCCTGGAATAGGTGCATTCGGGATAGCCTTCGCAGGCCAGGAACGGTCCGTTTTTGCCCACTTTGATGCGCAGGCGCTTTCCGCAGACGGGGCATGACAGGTCCGTGGGTACGCCAACCCCCTTGACACTGTGCATCTGATCGGCCGCCGTTGTCACACGGCTTTCGAATACCTGGTAAAACCGGTTCAAAACGTCCATCGCCTCGGCTTCCGATGCCTCCACCCGGTCCAGGTCGTTTTCCATCTGCGCGGTGAAATCCACATTAAAAATATCCGGAAAGTTTTCCACCAAGAGATCGCTGACAATGCATCCGAGCTCGCTGGGGTAAAAATTACCTTTTTCAAGCCTTACATATTCCTTGTCCTGGATGTTGGATAGAATGGCCGCATAGGTGCTCGGCCGCCCGATCCCGTTTTCCTCCAGGGCTTTTACCAGCGAGGCTTCAGAATACCGGGGCGGCGGGGCGGTAAAATGCTGTTTGGGCTCAATCTGCTTGACGGCGAGCCTCATGCCTTCAGAAAGCTCGGGCAGCTCGGTTTTTTCACCGTTTTTCCCCTTTGCCTCCGAGGCCTCATCCGCGGACTGGTAAAGGGCGAGGAAGCCGGGGAACTTTACGGTGGAGCCGCTGGCGGTAAACAGGTAACTGCCGGCGTTGATATTAACGCTCTGCTGGTCGATCAGGGCCTGGGCCATCTGGGAGGCCACAAAACGCTTCCAGATCAGTTTGTACAGGGAAAGCTGATCCCTTGACAGGTATGGGGCCACCTTTTCCGGGGTGTTATATACCGATGTCGGCCGGATCGCCTCGTGCGCGTCCTGGGCCTTGTTTTTGTTCTTAAAGAACCGGGGCTTGTCAAGCGCGTAGTCGCTGCCAAAGCTCTGGCGGATTAAGTCCAGGGCCTCGTTGGCCGCTTCAGCAGAAATGCGCGTGGAGTCGGTCCGCATATAGGTGATCAGCCCGACGTATTCGCCGTGGCCCAAGTCCAGGCCCTCATAGAGCTGCTGGGCGACGGTCATGGTCTTTTTGGCGGAAAACCGAAGCCTGCGGATGGCATCCTGCTGGAGCTTGCTGGTAATAAACGGGGGATAGGGGTTTCGCTTGACGGTTTTTCTGTTGATTTTGTCAACGATAAAATCCGCCTGCTTGATTTCGTCTAAAACCGCATTGGCCGCCTGCTCGTTTGAGATGGTAAGCTTCTTGCCGTCTTTTTTGGCCAGTTTGGCGGCAAACGGCGGCGGATTGTCCCCTTCCAGATGCGCGGTGACAGACCAGTATTCCACCGGCTCAAAAGCCTGTATTTCGCGCTCCCGCTCGCAAATCATGCGGACCGCGACAGACTGCACCCGGCCGGCGGAAAGACCGTACTTGACTTTTTTCCACAGGATGGGCGAGATCTCATAGCCCACCAGGCGATCCAGAATCCGCCGGGTCTGCTGGGCCTTGTACTTGTTCTCATTGAGGGATTCCGTTTTTGCCAGGGCATCCTCCACCCCTTTTTTGGTGAGCTCATGGAAAAGCACGCGGTAAAAGCGGGGGCCGCCGCCCTTTTTCTTTAAAATATCCGCGGTATGCCAGGCAATGGCCTCGCCCTCGCGGTCCGGGTCGGGGGCGAGGTAGACCTCGGAGCAATCCTGGGCGGCCGTTTTCAAGGCCTTGATCACCTTCTGCTTGCCCGGGACCGTCACATATTTGGGGGCGAACCGGTTTTCGACGTCAATGCCGAACTCCTTTTGGGGCAGGTCTTTGATATGCCCCACGGTCGAGGCCACCTTGTATTGATTGCCCAGGTATTTCTTAAGGGTTCTCTCCTTTGTCGGCGATTCAACGATAACCAGCGGTTTACTCACGATACGTCTCCATAATTTAAGCAGAAAGGCAGCGGCCTTCTTCTACATGCCTTCATGGTATAAGGTATAAGGTTTAGGGTTTAAGGTTTGATGGCTTCGTAAAAAGTCCAATATCTGTGTTGCGCTTCCGTCCCTCGGAATTTCACGTACAGCTAAGTACGCTGCATTCCTCGGGATTTTGCGCACCTTGATCTTGAACTTTTTTCTTTGCCATCCCAAAATCGACTTCTAAGTAACTTGAGAATATGTATTATTATTATTATTCCAGAAGCTTAGCTCTCTGTCATTCCGAGGAGCGAAGGCGACGAGGAATCTTGTTTGTTAAAGATTTCTCGCTACCGCTCGAAATGACAAAATTGGATGAATCGTCTCAGTGCCTTTACCCTGTCGCAAAAGTTACTTATAGGTTCGGTCCCGGGCCTCGACCCTTGGCCCGGGGG
>JAGXLR010000027.1 GCA_018334555.1 Desulfobacterales bacterium | reverse complement strand
GTCTGTATGGCCATCCGGAAGGAATTTCAAACTAAACAATGGGAATGACGGCAAAGATAAATGTAGCCCAGATGGAATGGGAGATGATGAGCGGGCGGATATCGTTTAAGCGCCAGTACATGGCCCCCCAGAAGGCGCCTGCGACAGCGGCGGCGCCGATGAGCATGAAGTTAAGCGACCAGATATGAACGGCCGCGTATAAAAGCGTGGCCAGGATATATCCGCCGACTTCGCCGAAGCGCGACATGAGCTTTCTTTGCAGAAAGCCCCGCCAGTAAATTTCTTCACATGGGCCGGTAATAAAAAACAAGAGCAGGGAGATGGCCCATACCGGCGAACCTTCTCCTTTGCCGTAGATTGCGCCGATCTGCTCGCCCGCAAACGGCAATATCGCGGTTGAAACCGCTTTGCCCGCCCAGAATATGGCATAAAGAAGGGCTGCGGAAATCAGTCCGATGCCGATGGTTTTGAAACCAAGCGATAAACGGAGCTCGCGCATCGGCTCAAGCAACAAGGCGAGTCCCGCCAGCAAAAGGGCGGACGCGGAAATTTTGAACCAGAAAATTCCCCAGTCCAGGTAGAACGTGGCGAACCACAGGCCGAACGCCAGGAGAACCGTGCCGGTGACGGGCCATCGGTCAAATGCGGATGGCGTCAAAACAGGGCCTCCAGGATGAGGGAGGCGAGGAGCAGCACGCCAAAGGCGGTATCGAGTTGGGCGGTCCGGGCATCCGCATCATCGGGTATCCTTTTTGCCATTGTTCGAAGCAGTTTGATAGCAATCGGCAGGGAGAGGAACACGAGAAACGACCACAAGGAAAGCACCCGTGTCACAAGCATCAGCAGGATGCAGAGATAGGCAAGCGCTACTAAGCCGGCATACAGATAGAAGCCTTTACGCGGTCCCAGGATAATGGCGACGGTTCTGATATCGCGGCTTTTATCGTGGGATACATCCCGCAGGTTATTGGCAAACAGCACGAGGGCGACAATGACGCCAAAGGGAATGCTGATATATAAAGCCTCGGCGCTGAAAGTTTGCCGCTGGACGTAATAGGCCCCCTCCACCATCAAGGGCCCCCACATGAGGAATACGGAGAACTCCCCCAGGGCGATATACTTATAGTTAAAGGGCGGTGCGGTATAGGTGATACTCGCGGCGATGCCGACCCCGCCGATCGCAAGTATCGGCCACCCCCGCGTGGCGGCAAGCCAGAGCCCCATCACCGCGCCTATGAAAAATAACAGATAGGCGGCGATATGGATGCTGCCGGGCATAATCTTGCCTTCCACCAAGGGATGCGGACGGTATATGGCCGTGGATACCTTAACCGTGTCCACACCGCTTCTGACGTCGTAATAGTCGTTAATCAGATTGGCGGCCGCATGTAGAAAAACCGTGCCCAGCAGGGTCAGACCGAACAGCCCCCAGAGAAACGCCCCGTTTATGGCGGCGACAGCGCCGCCCACGCCGATTGATATGGCGGTCATGATAAAGGACCACGGGCGGCTGGCAAGAAACCAGTTGCGATAGAGCGCATGCATTGTTTTAACGCCTGCTTGAGCGGTAAAAGGTCATCGTTCCGGCAATCCAAACCGGCTGAATTCCCGGGAAAGAGAAAAATTCAAACAGGCCGTTACCATACGGAATCGGCCTCGGCGCGTCAATATGAAAAGTGCATACAGTTAATTTGCTTCTCTCCCCCATTGATGATATAATATATATCACCTAAATTGAGCGTTTATAACCTCATCTGTTGGATCGTATTGCTGTATGGAAAAGGAAAAACCCTTCTCAAAAAGTGAACCCACATTTCGTTCCCTGGTGGAAAACTCGCTGACCGGTATATACATCAATTTGGGGGGGGCGATTGTGTTTGCCAATAAACGGTTTGCCGATATTTTCGGCTACAGCGTGGATGAAGTCATCGGCATGGATTATCTCGAGTTCGTCCATCCGGAGGATCGTCCCAAGGTTGAGGAGGTCCATCGAAAGCGATTAAAGGATGAAGCCGCACCTGCCGAGTACGAAAGCCGAGGGCTTACAAAAGACGGACGGACAATCTGGATTAATCGACGCAATACCCGTATCGAATACGAGGGTAAGCCCGCCATTTTAGGCAACATGGTGGATATCACCCAGCAGAAGCGGCTCCGGGAGAAACTCGTGCAAATGGAGAAGCTCGCTTCTTTGGGGACATTTACCGCGGGCGTGGCCCATGAGCTGAACAATCCGTTGAATAACATTTCAAGCTCGCTTCAGATAATCCTTGAGGAATGGGATAGTGAAGCCGATGAATTTAAAAAATCGCTCCTCCATGATGTGGAAGACCAGGTCGAGCGGGGTCAGAACATCATCAAAGCCCTGTTCGATTTTTCGCGGACCGACGGCCTGGATTTGCAGGAGGTCAACTTTTATGGCGTTGTCAATCAGGCCATAAAGAGGATCAGGGAAAAAATTCCCGAGAATATCGACCTGGACGTTGAGGTCGCCGAGGATGTCCAGGCCTATCTTTCTTATGAGCATGTGCAGCAGGTGTTGATTAATCTTATACTAAATGCCGTGCAGGCCATGGAAGATGGCGGCAATTTGCGGATTGCCGCCTATCATGAACCGAAGGAGAACAATTTTTGTTTCGAGGTGGCGGACACCGGCAGGGGGATTACGCAAGAGCAGTTGAACAAAATTTTTGACCCGTTCTACACGACCAAAGAACCCAGCAAGGGCACGGGACTGGGGCTTTCTATCACTCACGGCATTGTCCAGCAGCACGGCGGGAAAATCGATGTGTCGAGCCAGCCGGGCGAGGGCTCTAAATTTACCGTTTGCCTGCCGGAAGCCTGATGGTCGCCTAATGAATGTCCAAATGCCTTTTATAAGGATTATCCCGATTACGCCACCGTGATGTCATCATCCAGATAAACATCCTGGATGGCGTTGAGCAGTTCGACGCCCTCTTTCATGGGTTTCTGGAAGGCCTTCCGGCCGGATATCAGGCCCATGCCGCCCGCCCGTTTATTGATCACCGCGGTCCGCACCGCCTGGGCCAGATCGTTTTTACCCGAAGCCCCGCCTGAATTGATCAGGCCGACCCGGCCCATGTAGCAGTTGATCACCTGATAGCGGGTCAGGTCGATGGGGTGGTCGGAACAGAGGTCGGTATACATTTTTTCATGGGTTTTTCCGAAGTTGAGCGTCGTGAACCCCCCGTTATTCTCTGGCTGCTTTTGTTTGACGACATCCGCCGCTATGGTGACGGAGAGGTGATTGGCCTGTCCCGTGAGGTCCGCAGCCAGGTGATAATCCGCATCACCGGTTTTAAAATCCGGATTGCGGAGATAGGCCCACAGGAAGGTGGCAAGCCCCATCTCATGGGCGTAGCGGAAGGCCTCCGATATCTCCAGGATCTGCCGGTTGCACTCCGGCGATCCGAAGTAAATGGTGGCTCCCACGGCTACAGCCCCCATGTCATAGGCCTGGTCCACGCTGCCGAACAGGATCTGGTCATGGGTGTTCGGGTAGGTGAGCAGCTCATTGTGGTTGAATTTCAAGATAAACGGGATCTTATGGGCGTATTTGCGTGCCACCGATCCCATTACCCCAAGGGTTGAGGCCACAGCATTGCATCCGCCTTCCATGGCCAGCCGGATGATGTTTTCCGGATCAAAATACTGCGGGTTGGGTGCAAACGAGGCCCCTGCCGTATGTTCCACCCCTTGGTCAACAGGCAGCACGGAGACATATCCCGTGCCGCCGAGGCGGCCATGGTCGAAAATGCTTTGCAGGTGGCGCATCACCCGAATGGAGCGGTCGCTTTGGGCGATGATTCGGTCGACGAAATCCGGCCCCGGCAGATGCAGCTGTTCGGCGGGAACCGTCCGGCATTGATGGGATAACAAATTATCGGCTTCTTTGCCCAACAGGTCGGCAATTTTTTGATTCATGGGGTTTCCTCCTTTTCAAGGTTGTAGCGCTTTATTTTTCGCCAGAGGGAGACGCGGTCGATAGCCATAATTTTGGCGGCCTTGGTTTTGTTGCCGTTGCATTTTTCAAGGACCCACTGGATGTATCTCTTCTCCTGCGCCTCCAGTGTCGGGATGCCGTCCTGGCTGTAACGGTAGGTTTCAATGGACAGATTCCGGATGTCATCGGGAAGGTTGTCCACGGTAATCCGGGGGCCGTTCTGAAAAGCCACCGCCCGTTCAATAACGTTCTCCAGTTCGCGCACATTCCCCGGCCAGGCGTACTGGGTAAGCAGCTTCATAGCCTCGGTATCAATGGCGTTGACCGATTTTTTCATCTCCTGGCTTTTTTGCTCCAGAAAATAATGGGCTAGGAGCGGGATGTCGCTGGGCCGTTGCATAAGCGAAGGCAAAGGAATGGAGATGACGTTCAGGCGGTAGAAGAGATCCTGCCGGAAAAGCCCGTCTGCCACGTCTTTGTTTAAATCCCGGTGGGTGGCGGCGATAAACCGGACATCCGTGGAAATCGGCTCGGTTCCTCCGACGCGGTAGAAAACTTTTTCCTGGATGGCCCGAAGGAGCCTTACCTGCATGGAAAGCGGCATATCCCCCACCTCGTCTAAAAAGATGGTGCCCCCGTCCGCGGTTTCCAAAAGCCCGGCTTTTTTTTGCTGGGCGCCGGTAAAGGCCCCCTGTTCATGGCCGAAGAGCTCGTTGGCCATTAACTCTTCGGTAAAGGAGCCGCAGTTGAATGCCATAAACCGGTTTTCCGAGCGGCCGCTCAGGTGATGGATGGCCTTCGCGGCAAGCTCTTTGCCGGTGCCGCTTTCCCCGAAAATGAGCACATTGGTGTCCGACGGCGCGATTTGCCGGATGGTCTTTTTTACCTCGATCATGGCATCGCTTTTGCCGACGATAAACGGGACCTCCCCCGGGCTTTTGAGGGAGGCCTTGAGCTCCCGGTTCTCAATCAGCAGCCGTCGTTTCAGCAGGGCTTCGGCGACAATTTTGCGGACCTCGTCAATTTTATAGGGTTTGGCGATATAGTGATAGGCACCCTTTTTTAGTGCCTGGACGGCGGAGTTCACCGTGGCATAGCCCGTGATCATGATCACCTCGGTATCGGGCAGAAGCTCCCGGGTTTTTTCCAATACCGTCATGCCGTCCATGTTCTCCATCTTAAGATCCGTTACCACTAGGTCCACCGTGGTGGTTTGCATCAGTTCGGTCGCCTTTACCCCGTTGTCTACGGCAATCGTCTGGTATCCTTCCTTTTTCAGGATATGTTCCAGGTTTTTCCGCGCAATGGCCTCGTCTTCGACGATTAAAATCGTCGCGGCTTCCGCTGCCTGCTGATTTTTGCTGTTTTGTTCGGCTTTCCGATCGTTCATGGGTTGGCTATCTCATCGGCCCCCGTTATTTCTGCTTAAAAAGGGAGACGGGGGATTAATCGTTGTTATCGCTCTCGTTCATTGACGCCTCATCATCAATTTTATCAGTTCGCATCGGCAGGTAAATAAAAAATGTCGTGCCGGCACCCTCTTCACTCTCCACATCAATGCGTCCGCCATGGTTTTGGATGATCCCATGGGAAACCGACAGGCCCAGGCCGGTGCCCTTTCCCACTTCTTTGGTGGAAAAGAAGGGGTCAAAAATTTTATCCTTGTATTCAGCCGGGATACCTTTGCCGGTGTCCTGAATCTGGAGGCATATTTCATTGTTCTCTGGATATTGGATCCCCCTGATGGTGAGTTTTCCCTCATCGCCCATGGCATGGACGGCGTTTAAAATAAGATTGATCAAGACCTGCTGCATCCGCCGGAAATCCATTACCGTCTGCATGTCCTCGTCGACATCGATTTCAACCTCAACCGAGCCCGGCATCTCGCCCTTGATCAGCTTAAGGCTTTCCTCGATCAGGTTTTTGATATTGACCTTTGCGGGTTTGAATGTGCGTTCCCGTGAAAACTCCAGCAATGCCCTAACGATATCGCGGGCCCGCTCGATCTGGGCCTCAGCGTCTGTCAGGAGCTCCTTGTTGTAGGCCGGATCGCCGCTTTCCATCTCTTCTACGGCAATCTGAAGCGAAGTGGAGATGTTGTTCAATGGGTTGTTCAGCTCATGGGCCACGCCGGAGGTAAGGGTGCCCAGGGAGGCCATTTTACGGCTTTGGACCAGTTGCTCGTTGCGCTTGTTCACCTCGCTGATCATGGTATTTAGGCTCTGGACGAATTCATCGAATTCATCGTTTGTATTCAGCGGCGGTATTTTTTCATAATCGCCCGCCGCAATTTTTCGCACCGCCCGGCCGATTTGGCGAAGCGGCCGGTTGACCTTGAAGATCAAAAAAAAGGCCACAAAAACGGAAAGCGCGAACACGGTGGAAACTCCGAGAAATGAGTATATCCGCGATTCCTTGACGATCCGGTTGACGCTCAGGCGTTCCTTCCGGACCATCTGCTCGAGATCGGAGGTTATCTCCTGGCCCAGTGCCCGGATGTTTGACTGTTTCTGCTTGCTGCCGGCCATCAGGCCCTCAATATCCCCGCTGAGATGGTTTTCCCGGTAATGCCGTTGAAGCTCCAGGAGCGAGTTTTTGTACCGTTTTAACTCGTCCTGGTAGGAGAGAAGATTTTGGCTGGACGCATAATCCCTATAGGCTTTTATGATTTCAGAAATTTTGGATGCAGCCGTTGTCGTATAGGTGATCGCCTCCTTGAGATCCTTTTCATTGAAATACAGGAAATAGTTCTTTTCATAGCGGCGGGCTTCCAGGATGGTGTTCAAAAGCTGGTTTTTTTCCGTGATGATATCGAACTTAAGCTCCAGCAGATGGTTTCGATAGTCGCTGATCAGCCAGATGATCCCGTTTAGCAGGACCAGGGTGATAAATGCGATGGAGATGCGTCTTTGAACACTTATCTTCATATGGATTTTTCAGCTGTAGGATGGTGGTACGACTTCATACACCACGCTTTTGATGTCCGGAATACCGGCGATAGCGCCGGCAATTTCATCCGCGATCTCCTGTTTCATCGTATCCTTGACGTATTCCGCGGTTTTCGGATTCGTATAGCCGGTTTTTCGGATGCTCTGCGTTTCCGCGCGGATATGCACGTTGCCCTTGCTGGCCGTTACCGTTACTTTCAGATCCCGCTTACAGGTATTTTCAATGGCGGCCTTGACCCGGCTGCCGACCGCGAGATCGGTAACCGCCTGACTGGATTCCGGGGTTACGCGAAATGAATCCCTCTGGGCCGCGTGACAAATCATTTGGCTCGCATCCTCAATATTTATTTTGTTTATATTAATTATCATATCATAGAAGTGGGGATCTGTAATATCGATTTTATACAAATAGTGGGCCCAGCGCGCCCGGTTGGCGTCCTCTGAGGTGATGTGGCGCATCGCCTCTTTCTCCGAAATGCTCTGGGTCTGCTGCATAAACGCGATCCGGTCCGCCATGTCGGCAATGATCCGGACGTTTAGCACATGCGAAATATTGGGCAGCAAAAAATGGGAGCCATGGCCGTGGTAGATCAGGTTGTCATTCTTGGCGTGCTGCAGCAGCATGGCCTGGATATAGGAGAGGTATTGCTCCCTGCCGCGGGTTAGGCGCTCCAGAACGGAGGGGGCGTCATGGATCGATTTGATCAGGTCTTTTTCCGGCACGTGGTAAACCTGGTTGGCCTCCTCGATGAGCGTCTCCCGGCTCAACACTTTATAGCCGAGCATGCTGCCGAGCTTTTCGGCGACTTCCTTGCCGTGACTGAAGCATCCCCGGGAAATGGTGATGATGGACATAAAAACCTCCTTAAACGCCGTAGAAGAAATAAAGGACCGTGAGCTCCACGGTTAAAAACAGGACGGTCATGACCGCCCCGGCCTTGGCGTAGTCGATGGTTCGATAGCCTCCCGGCCGCATAATCAAAGCGTTTACCTGGTGGGTGGGCAGGACAAATGTGTTGGAAGCGGAAAGCCCAACGACCAGGGCGGCCATTCGGGGGTCGCCGCCGGCCATCAGGGCCATGTTCATGCAAAGCGGCACCAGAAGCACGGTCGCCCCGACATTGGAGATCACCAGGGTGAAAAAGGAGGTCATAAGGCCCACCACAGCCAGCAGCACGATTGGGGATGGCTCGCCCAGAAGGCCCAACACTCTTTCCGCAATAAATGCGGCGGTGCCGGTCTTTTCAAAGGCGATCCCGAGTGGTATCAGGCCGGCCAGAAGAAAGACGGTCATCCAGTCAATCGCCCGATAGGCCTCGTCTATTTTCAGGACGCCGGTAATGATCATGCCCAGGGCGCCCGACATCAGGGCAACGGAAAGCTGTGTTTTTACAAAGATTACCTGGAAAAGGGCGACCGCCAGCCAGAAGAGGGCAAGCTTGGATTTTTGCGGCCGGAGGATTTCGCCTTCCAGGGGGGTGGAAAAGGTGAGCGCCCGCGGCTGGGGATAGTTCTTCAGGATATGGAATCGTTCCCAGGGGCCCTGCAGCAAAAGGGTGTCCCCCATTTGCAGGCGGATATGCGTCAGCCCGGAATAATAGATCCGGTTGCCTTTAAAGAGGGCGACCGGATTCACACCGAAGAGCTCTTTAAAATCGACTTCGCTCATGGTCTTTCCGATGAGCTCCGATCTGGGGGATACGATGGTTTCCGCCATGCCGGCGGTGGTTCGGGCCAGGGTTTCGGCAAATACGTCAAGGGCCGGTTTGATCTGCCAGCCTTGTTCTTCGGCCATTTTCTCAACGTTTCTCTGCCTGCCCACCACCGCTATATCATCACCCGGCGAAATCGGGTCCGAGCTGCGGGGGACGAAGGTTTTTTCGTTTTTGGCGGAAAAGCTGATCGCGACGACCGTGACCAGATATTTCGTCTGGATATCAAGGGTATCCAATCGCTTGGGTTCGCCGCTCGCCTCCGGAATATGGATTTCGTATATATTTTCAAGCGCCCGGTAGGCCTCGATCAGGTCCGAGGTGACCCCTTTATCCGCCTCCCCGCCGCCGGCGGGCAGGATAAATCGGCCGAAAATGACGAAATAAAGAATTGCCGTGATCAACAGACAGATGCCGATGGGCGTCTGGGTAAACAGACCGAAAGGCTCCAGTTTTTCGCCGCCGATCGTCATCAGATCATTCAATAGGATGGTGGGGCTGGCGCCGACCAGGGTGAGGGTGCCGCCGATAATTGCGCAAAATCCCATGGGCATGAGAATCCGGGATACCGGCAGGCCAACCCGCTTGGCGATCCGCTGGGCGGCGGGTAAAAAAAGCGCGGCCGCCCCGATGTTTTGGAGCATACTGGAAATCACCCCCACCGTTCCGGCGATTAACGTGATAATTCGGCTTTCACTTTTGCCGGCCAGCTTGATCAGGGGGCGGGCGACCTGATTCATTACACCGGTCTTATCCAGACCCGCTCCGATCACGATTACGGCCATGATTGAGACCACGGCATTACTGCTTAACCCGACAAAAGCGTCTTTCGGGGAGATCAGCCCGATGAGCGGCAGCAAGACCATCATTAATATGCCCACGACATCCACACGGACCCATTCAAATACAAAAAGGGTGATCGCAAAGACCAGCACAATCATCGTCAGTACCATTTCAGGCGTCATCTCGGCTATATCCTTTCTTTTTCAGTTTACAAATCCATCAAAATCCATCAGTCCTTGTGCTCGTGGCGGAACCAATAGCAGAGCGCTGCGGCAATAAGTACAAGGCCGAAGCCCAGAAAAAAATTAAACTCCATTGTTCCTCCTTTTCGGTTGCGGCTATAGGATTAAGAATCCGTATCGTCCGGAGTAAACAGTAAAACTGCCGATAATGGGAAAAAACGCAAAAACAGGATACCGGGCTCTCTCACATGGTTCGAAAGCTCCTGGCTCCTGTTTATGCGCCGTATCATGTCACCTGTCCGCTGGAATCGGATCAGACCATTGAATAGACGTAGAGTTGTTTTTCCGGGCGGTTTTCATTCTCAGGCCGTTCGACGGCCTGTTCCTCGCTGGGTTCTGATATAACGAATTCGACGGGGCCGTATTCCTTGCCGACCTCTTGCACCACTGAATCCGTATCCCCGAATTTGACGGTATGTGTCAGGGCGATGCCCTTTTCCTCAGCCGCTGCTTTAAATGCCTGCGCGTTTTCCCGGGATTTTTCCTCAAATTCCTCGATCTTGTTCCGGGAAGGGGCAAACATCTTGACCGCCTCTTGGGGAATCGGGGCGACATTCAAAGCAAGAATGTCATAGGACATGCGCTGGGCCATCTCCAGGGCATAGTCAATGACCCGCTGGGAAAATGTATTGCCGTTTCCGATGACAAGAAGGAGGCCGGGCTGTTCCTCTGGTTGTTCGGCTTCCGCGGCGCTTCCGCCGTGAGCCGGTTCACCTGCTTCGGCGAATGTGATCGATTCGTGGTATTCATCCATTTTCTTGCGAAAGGAGCGGCTTTTATTAAGCAGACGTTTTAGGAATGGTTTCATGCAGACCTCCTTTTACCGTTCTAATCCTTCAATATTTATTGTTGTCCATTGGTTGCGAATCGGCGGACCACCAAGGGTACGGCGAGTTTCTTCTGAAGCTCCGAAACCTTAAACCGGGGTTTTCCCCCGAGCCCCGGTGATGGATCGGCGTCTGCGGCGCCTTCCTTTCCGTCCGCCGTATCCGGGGGGGTACTGAATCCTGAGCCGTCATAGATGGCCACCACGACATCGCGGTGCTTGTTTACATACTTGACAATTTCTTGGCCGGTCTCGCCGGGTTGAACCTCTATCCGGTATTTGATGGCGTTTTTATCCGTATCCGAAAGCATCTGGTTAATCTGTGCCGAGGCTTTGTCCATCAGGCTTTTTGCCGAGTCATGGTCTCCGCTCTCAGCGAAGGTCGCAGCGATCATCGTATTTTCAAACAAATCCCGGGCCCGGTGAACCTGCCTATGGAAATTTTTCAGACAGCCGGCATAGACCTCGGGATCGATAATGTGGACAATGCTCAACTCCGCCTTGATCCGCCGGCACAGCTTTGCGGCATAATCGACGATCTGTTGATCCGGGCGCATGCCGTCAATGGCCAGCAAAACTTTTTCCATAAGGCAATCCCTTTCATCTGGGGGTTCTAAATGCTTTTGGCCGGTTGCGCAAATGTTACATCTGCATGCGCGGCCGATCATCAGTTCTTTTTTCCGGCGCCTTGCGACTCTGACGGCGTTTTTCCTGCCGTTTCTTGCTTTCCATTATTCCGATTGCCGTGCTTTGTTCGTTGGCTTCGGCAAAAGAAATGGCTGCCATCAGTCGGTCGAAAGCATTGAGCTTCTGAAAAAGTTTCATTTTTGCCTCCTTGTCCCTTTTCTTGGGGTTTAGCGGAAATTTAGGGGCCGCATTTCAAATCCTTTGAAACACTTTTTATGGAGTGGGCTGCAATTCATGTGCCGAACTTCCATATTTTATATAACACTCTGTTATCATAATGTTTATTGACGATGCAGGCAGCGATGAGGTTTGATCTAATTGTTACAATATGCAACAATTTTCAAATATAATTAAATTATATTTAAATATTAAAAAGTTATATTTGTTGCAGAATTATTGCTGTGTTGCATAATGTAACAGCCTATTCCGGGGAGAAGCCACACGGCTCCTATCTGCTTGCAAAATCCGTTGAATAGGTTTTATAATAAATAAAATGATTATCTATAATCCTGGAGACAGCCCATGCCGATTTTCAAAAAAGGCGATAAAACCGAGGAGCCTGAAGAACTGACAGAGATCGAGGACCTGCGGGAGAAGGTGAAGGCTGCGCAAATGCCCGAGCGTGTGGTGAAAATCGCCATGAAGGAGCTGGACAAGATGGCCAAAACCAGCCCCTCCTCGGCGGAGTATACTATTGCACTAAACTATATCGATTATCTCCTGTCCCTGCCGTGGAACACCTCAACCGCCGACAAGCTCGATATCAAAAGGGCGGAAACCGTTTTAAGCGAGGAGCATTACGGGTTGGACGAGATCAAGGACCGGATCCTGGAGTACCTGGCCGTCCGGATCATCAAGCTTTCCCGCACATATACCATCATGGTGGTGGATGACGAGGAGCGGACCCGAAAGAATCTGGAGCATGTGCTGAGCCGGGAGGGCTACGAAGTCATTACCCGCGAAAACGGCGTGCAAGCCCTGGAGGTGCTTGAGACGACCGCGGTGGACGTAATTATTACGGACCTCAAAATGGACAAGGTGGACGGCATCGAGGTCCTGGAAAAGGCCCGTGAGAAAGACCCGCGGGTCGAGGTCATCATGATCACCGGCTATGCGACCGTGCCAAATGCGGTCGAGGCCATGAAAAAAGGCTCGTTCAACTACATCACAAAGCCTTTTAAGCTGGAAGAAATCCGATCCACCGTCCGCCAGGCGCTTGTCAACAAAACCCAGCAGCTTCGGGCCAAGGGCCCGATCCTGTGTTTTGCCGGTCCACCCGGTACCGGCAAGACCTCGCTCGGCATGTCCATCGCCCACAGCCTGGAAAAGGAGTTTATCCGCATTTCCCTTGCGGGCATCAAGGATGAGGCTGAGATCCGCGGCCACCGAAGAAGCTATGTCGGGGCCATGCCCGGGCGGATCATCCAGGAAATCCGGCGCGTCGGGGTTAACAACCCCGTATTTATGTTAGATGAGCTGGACAAGCTGGGCCAGGAGTTCAAGGGCGATCCGGCATCCGCCCTATTGGAGGTGCTCGACCCGCAGCAGAACGCGAATTTCGTGGATCACTACCTGGATGTACCCTTTGACCTCTCCTGCGTCATGTTCATTGCCACCGCCAATATCGTGGACCATATCCCCGGTCCGCTGCTGGACCGGCTGGAGGTTTTGTATCTTTCGGGATATACGGAGGAGGAGAAGGAGCAGATCGCATTTCAATATCTCATTCCCCGGGCCGTCAAGGACAACGGCCTGGAATCCTATCCGCCGGAGTTTATGCCGGAGGCGGTGCGCGCCATTATCACCGAATATACCCGGGAGGCCGGCCTGCGGGATCTGCAGCGCCAGATCGACTCCATCTGCCGCAAATCCGCCAGGGAGATACTTTCCAGCGATGAGAAAAATCCTGTTAAAATCGATAGGGAAACGGTGCAGGAATACCTGGGACCCCGCAGGTACTACTATGAGATGGCGGATGCCGAAGAGAAGGTGGGCATCGCGACCGCCCTGGCTTGGACGGAGACCGGCGGTGAGATCATTTTTATCGAAGCCACCAAAATGAAGGGCAAGAGCAACCTCATTATGACCGGATCGCTGGGCGACGTGATGAAGGAATCCGCCCAGGCGGCGCTCAGCTATATCCGCAGCAACGCCGACCGGCTTAATGTTACGGAGGATTTTTTCGACACCCAGGATGTGCACATCCACATACCGGCCGGCGCCATTCCCAAAGACGGCCCATCCGCGGGGCTTACCATCGGCGTTGCCCTGCTCTCACTGCTCACCGGACGTCCGGCCAAGCGCAATATCGGTTTTACCGGGGAGATTACGCTTTCCGGCCGTATCCTGCCCGTGGGCGGCATCAAGGAAAAGCTCCTGGCCGCACGCCGGGCCGGGTTAAAGACCGTGGTCCTGCCCGCTAAAAACGCGGCGGATGTTCAGTACATCCCCGAGCAGATCACCCGGGATCTCACAGTCATAAAGGTCGACCAGTTCGACGAGATCGTGGATAAGGTGCTGGCCTAGCGGCCCCGCCGAATAAGGCCCACATACCTGCCGATGATTTTCAGGCCGGCCGTCATCAATACGTCCTTAATCAGAACCGCAGCAATCTCGCCGCTGTTAACATTCGGCTGTGGGCGGATGACTGCCAGATCGCCGTCCCGGATATGTTCCCCGATCATTGAGTCCCCGGGTACCCGAACGGCAAAGCCGGCCTCATGCCCGTAAAGCGACGGGTCAACCGGGATGCGCTCATCCGGTTAGTCCCATACATCCGGGGGTTTCCCTTTAGGATCAATTATTTTCATTTACAAATGGCTTTCGTGATTTGCTGCCCGGCCATTGATTTTCGCGTTAACCGCCAGGAAAAGAATTCTTGACAATCTCGTAAAAAGTCGATTTTAGGATGGCAAAGTAAAAAGTTCAAGATCAAGGCGCGCAAAATCCCGAGGAATGCAGCGTACTTAGCTGTACGCAAAATTCCGAGGGACGGAAGCGCAACACAGATATTGGACTTTTTACGAAGCCATCAATTCTTAAAAAAAGTTTTGGTAAAATATGGCAGTTTTAAAAATCGCAATGACAATTGATGACAAAATCCTTAAGCGGCTTGATATTCTTGCCAAATCGAAGATTTCCCCAAACTGCGGCAATGCTATTCAACAAAAGGAAGGCGTACGGTTTATGCTTGTGGCGGCGACATCAGCCATAGATGTCCATGCATTGAATATTTTTTATCTTAAGCCGGTCTTTGATGGTCCTGGATAGTTCAGCCATGAACCGGTATCCCAGCTCATGGTCTTTTTCAAAAAGTTTCCTGAGCTCCTCACCCCGCCATGACAGGGCCTTGACATCCGTCAGGGCTTTGGCGCAGGTCATATGCGTTCTTCCGGGGGTAAAGATGGCGGAAGAGACTCCGAAACTGCTGGAGGGGCCGAGTTCGATGACCCAGGTATAATGCTCCTCGTGTTTGGCTACGGCCAGCCCGACGCGGCCGGTCAGAATCGCATAGAGCTTTTCTGCGGGATCTTCGACATTGTAGAAAAAATGACCTTTGCGCTCACTCTCCAAAGAGGCAAGATCCCGCATGCGCTCGAGCTTTTTTTCATCCAAAGATTTTAATAGATTAATCTGTTTCAGATCCGCCGTTTCAATCATTATAGCCTCCTTTTTTGATAACCGCCGGTCTATACCCAAACCTGGCGGCCTTTAAAAGCAAAGAATCCTGCCGCAAAAGCAACGCCTATGCCACCCCCCGCTTCGCCCAGGATTTCAAGGGGGAAAACATCCATTTCTACATAAAATATATCCAAGCTGCGACTGGTGTGTCAAGTGCCAAACAACATGGTTTCAGAGAATACCTGGGCGTTTCTGTGCGGCAGGTTTTTTTCCACTTTTCACCTCGTGCTTGACTCCTTTGAACAATTATTATATTTAAACAAATTTTAACTGATGGCTTCGTAAAAAGTCCAATATCTGTGTTGCGCTTCCGTCCCTCGGAATTTCACGTACAGCTAAGTACGCTGCATTCCTCGGGATTTTGTGCACCTTGATCTTGAACTTTTTACTTTGCCATCCTAAAATCGACTTTTTACGAGATTGTCTTAACTGACTTAAAAAATTTAGTCGCTCAAACTTTGATCAACCCGTTATTGCGGAGGTTTTGGTATGGTTTTTACGGTGTCCCTATATGCCTCATTAATCATATTCGTATTGGGGCTTATATATAAAGTTTACACTTGGCTTCACCGGCAAGTCGGATTCTCCCAAGAAAGGCCGCGTCTTTTAAAAAGATGCCTCTCTGCCCTTACGGGGATGGCTTTGACCGTATTCAGCCTAAAGCTGTTCAAACTCCTCCAGGCATTTTTCCTTGATGTATTGCTGCAGAGGAAAATTCTCAAGGAAAGCTTCCTGCGATGGGTTATGCATATGCTCATTTTCTGGGGGTTTATGCTGCTTCTTCTCATGCATGCGCTGGGCCAGCTGATCACCGCCTCCCTTTTCAGCAATTACGAGTCCACCCTAAATCCCTACTTTTTTCTACGGGACTTGTTTGGCCTCATGGTGCTCGTCGGCGTCGTCATTGCGGTGGTCAGGCGCTCTTTACTCAAAGTGCCGCGCCTCAAGACCAACGCGATGGATAGGTATGCGATTATCATACTGGCGGTTATCATACTTTCCGGTATTTTTCTGACCGGGCTGAAAATTACCTCCAAGACCGAATTCTCAAATATGGTGGATGCCTACGCCGGCCTCTGGGGGGAGGAGGCCAGGGCGCTGGAGAGCTACTGGGTAAGCGAACAGGGCCTTGTCTCCCCGGAGCTCGAGCCGCCTTTTAAAGAGAATATCCTGAAGCAGGGAAAACGGCTGCACCAAACCTACTGCGCCTATTGCCATGCGGATGCGCAATCCTCATTTACCAGCTATTCGTTTGCAAAAGCCCTCCATCCGGTTGCTGCCGCCCTCGATCGGGCGGGGTTTGTGGAGATATTTTGGTATATTCATTTTCTTTCCTGTTTTCTGGGGCTCGCCTATCTGCCCTTCAGCAAAATGCTGCATATTTTTTCCACGCCCATCAGCCTTCTGGCCAATGCCGTGATGGATGAGGAAAAATCGAAGCCTGAAAACATAGCCACCCGCCAGGTAATCGAGATAGACGCCTGCACCCATTGTTGCACCTGCAGTCTATATTGTTCTGCAATGATGGGCTACGAGGCAAAACTAAACCCTTATATACTCCCTTCAGAAAAAATGGCCCCTTTAAAAGCTTTGGCAGCGGGGAAAAAACTGGATGAAACGGAAACGAAAGCGGTGTTGGAAGGGGTCTATCTATGCACGAATTGTGACAGGTGCACGGTCGTCTGCCCATCGGGCATCAATCTGAGGCAGTTATGGATCAATGCAAGAGAAAAGCTGCTGCAGCAGGGTCCTGCGGAACCGTTAATGCTCTCGCAGCTTTCATTTGTCAGGGGGTTGAACCGTCAGCGGGTCTCGGATGATCTCTACGGCCTTCCGCTGGAAAAGGCCGACAAGGCGGTTCGCAGAAGGTTTGAGCCGCTGCTCGAGGCCGATCGTTCCATTGATCTGGATCAGGCGGGTTCGGGGAGGGTCCCCTCGCTTATTTCGGAAACCACATTTTCCTACTGTTTCGGGTGTCAAAACTGTTCCACGGTATGTCCCGTGGTTGCCAATTATGAAAATCCGCAGGAGGCGCTCGGGCTTTTGCCGCATCAGATCATGTGCAGCCTCGGGCTGGGGCTTACCGAAACCGCTATGGCCTCAAAAATGATATGGTACTGCCTGACCTGCTATCAGTGCCAGGAGCATTGTCCGCAAAATGTAAAGGTTACCGACATCCTCTACGAGTTGAAATACATGGCCGTCGAAAGTATGGATGAAAAAACGGAAAATGAAGATCAGGCCGGAGGTTTAATATAATATGATGCGCTACAGTCTATTCATCGGCTGCCAGATTCCGTCCCGGGTTCCGCAGTATGAAACCGCCGCCAGGGCCGTTTTGGGAAAACTGGGGGTGGACCTGGTAGATAACAAACAGTTCAATTGCTGCGGCTATCCCATGCGGAACGTGGACAAAAAGTCCTATCTGCTCTCTTCGGCACGAAACCTTGCCCTGGCCGAAGATGCGGGTCATGATATGCTGGTTTTTTGCAACTGCTGCTACGGAGCCCTCAAAAACGCCGAACATATCATGAAGGAGGAGGGCCGGTTGCAGGATGAGATTCGGGAAAAACTCCGGGAGATGGGGTTGACTTACGCGGGTAACGTCCGAATCCGCCATTATCTCTCCGTTCTCTACAATGAAATAGGCGTTGCGGCCTTAAAAGAGCAGTTGCAGAATACCTATAAGGACCTCAATATCGCCGTGCAATACGGGTGTCATTTACTTCGGCCGAGCCCTGTGACACAGTTTGACGATCCGGTCAAGCCTACCATTTTTGACGAGCTTGTCGCCGCAACAGGGGCTAAAAGCGTGGAGTGGGCGAACAAACTGGAATGCTGCGGGGCTCCGCTTATGGGAATAAATGACGGGCTGTCCATGGATCTCTCCAGGCAAAAAATAAAGGCGGCGGTAAAGGCGGGGGCCCACTTTTTCTGCACATCCTGCCCGTATTGCCAGATTCAGTTTGACACGGTACAAAACATGATTGTTTCAAAAAATCCGGAGTCAGAACATCTGGCTTCTGTTATTTTCCCCCAGCTTCTGGGCCTTTCAATGGGTATTGACCCGCAGACCCTGGGGATCGGATTAAACAAACGCGATATAACAATGATAGAATCCTATTTAACTAAGGAGTAAATAATGCCACGAGAAAACAATGGCGCTGTGCTGGTCGTGGGAGGGGGCATTACTGGAATGCAGGCATCGCTCGATCTTGCAGATTCCGGCTACTACGTCTACCTTGTGGAAAGGTCGAGCTCCATTGGCGGGATGATGTCCCAGCTGGACAAAACATTCCCGACCAATGATTGTGCCATGTGAATTATCTCGCCCAAACTGGTCGAGGTCGGCCGGCACATCAACATAGAGCTCCTGACGCTTTCAGAGGTCAACAGCATCTCGGGCCAGGAGGGTGATTTTGAAGTCAATATCACGCAGCATCCGCGTTATGTGGATGTAGACAAATGCATCGCCTGCGGTCTTTGTGCGGAAAAATGCCCCAAAAAAGTGCCGAATGAATACGACGGGGGCCTGTCCAATCGCAAGGCCATATATGTGCAATATGCCCAGGCGGTCCCGTTGAAATATGCGATTGACCCCGAATACTGCCTGAAACTGACCAAGGGCAAATGCGGACTCTGCCAGAAGAACTGCCCGACAGGCGCCATCAACTACGAGGATGAAAAAAAGGAGATCTCTCTTCAGGTCGGTGCGGTGGTGCTCTCCCAGGGGAGCAAGACCTATAATCCCGCTGTTCATGACACCTTCGGGTATAACAAATATCCGAACATCGTCACCAGCCTGGAATTTGAAAGAATTCTGTCTGCTTCGGGCCCTTACGGGGGGCACTTGGTCAGGCCCTCGGATAAAAAGGAGCCCGAAAAAATCGCCTGGCTTCAGTGCATCGGTTCAAGGGATGAGCATATTGGCGCCAGGGGATACTGTTCGGCGGTCTGCTGTACTTATGCGATCAAAGAGGCGATGCTGGCAAAGGAGCACAGCCCATCAGGCCTGGACACCGCGATATTCTATATTGATATCCGCACCAATGGCAAAGATTTTGAGAAATATTACAACCGGGCAAAGGATGAGCTGGGCGTCCGCTTTGTCAAAAGCAAGGTTACGGAAGCCCCGCCGGTGGACGGAACAGGCAGGCACCTGATCCGCTATATTGACGAGGGGGGCAAAAGGTGCGAAGAAGAATTCGACATGATCGTGCTCTCCGTCGGCCTCGGCGTTACCCCGGAGGCCGCGGAACTCGGCGAAAAAATGGGGATCGAGCGGAACCGCTATAATTTTGCCCGCACCAGCAGTTTTGAACCGGTTTCGAGCTCCGTGCCCGGCATTTATGTGTGCGGC
Organism: Desulfobacterales bacterium; assembly: GCA_018334555.1. GTDB lineage: Bacteria > Desulfobacterota > Desulfobacteria > Desulfobacterales > Desulfosalsimonadaceae > M55B175. The sequence goes on along the minus strand of JAGXLR010000027.1, from coordinate 5,539 downwards.
GCCTTCCAGGGGCCGAAGGATATTCCGGCCTCGGTCATTGATTCCAGCGCCGCTGCCGGCGTGGTGGGCTCCAAACTCTCAGATGCGAGGTGGAGCCGGACAGAAAAAAAAGAAATCCCTGAAGAAAAGAAAGTCGCCGGAGATCCGCCGCGCGTCGGCGTATTCGTCTGCTGCTGCGGCACCAATATCGCGGGCGTGGTAGATGTGCCGGAGGTCGTCGAATTCGCCAAAAAACTCCCGAACGTCGCGTATGCAGAGCAAAACATGTTCAGCTGCTCCCAGGATACCCAGGACAAGATGGCGCAGGTGATTCAGGAAGAAGGCCTCAATCGTATCGTGGTTGCCGCATGCACGCCCAAAACCCATGAACCGCTCTTTCAGGAAACCCTTCAGAATGCGGGAATCAACAAATACCTGTTTGAAATGGTCAATATCAGGAACCAATGCTCATGGGTGCATAAGAATGAGCCCGAAAAGGCGACGGAAAAGGCTAAAGACCTGGTTCGAATGTCGGTGAAAAAGGCCGCCCGGATCGAGCCTCTGAAAGAGCCGGTGCTGCAGATAAAACAGCGGGCCATGGTTATCGGCGGCGGCGTGGCAGGCATGACGGCAGCTGAAAACCTGGCCAATCAGGGCTATGAGGTCGAACTCGTTGAACGCGAAGGCGAGTTGGGTGGCAATGCCCGGAATCTGGCTGAGACCTGGAGAGGTGAGGATGTACAGGGCTTTATCTCCGATATGGCGGACCGGATTGCGGAAAATCCGAAGGTCAACCTTCATTTGAATGCCAAGATACAGGATGTGGAAGGGTTTGTGGGCGATTTCAAAACCACTATCCGGGTCGGACGGCAGGAGGATACGCTCGAGCATGGCGTGGCCATTATCGCCTCGGGCGCCTCAGAATTAAAGCCCACAGGCCAGTATTATTACGGGCAAGACGATCGCGTGCTCACCAATCTTGAACTTCAAAACCGTTTCGTCCAAAAGGATGAATCCCTGGAGGCGGTCAAATCCGCCTTATTTATCCAGTGCGTGGGCTCCAGAATTCCGGAAAGGCCCTACTGCTCCAAGCTCTGCTGTACGCAGACCATAAGAAACGCCCTGGATCTGAAAAGGATGAAGCCTGAAATGGACGTATACGTTCTTTACAGGGATATGCGGCCTTATGGCCTGAGGGAGGATCTTTACAGACAAGCCAGGGCAGAGGGGATCAAGTTTATCCGGCACGACTTTGACAAAGGGATCGAAGTGGACAAGGCGGGCGGCAAGCTTAACGTCCGATTCTCCGATTTCGTATTAAGGCGGCGCATGACGCTTTCCCCTGATCTTCTCGTGCTTGCATCTGCGATCGTGCGCGAGAAAAACGATCCCTTGGCGAGATTTTTCAAGGTCACGCAAAACGAGGACGGCTTTTTCGTGGAGGCCCATCTAAAACTCAGGCCCGTGGATTTCGCAACGGACGGGGTCTTTCTGTGCGGTTTGGCCCATGCGCCGAAGCCCATAGATGAATCCATCGCACAGGCGCAGGCCGCGGCGGCCAGGGCGGTGACCCTTCTTTCAGCAAAATCCATCCCGGTAAGCGGTACCGTAGCTGAGGTAGACCCCTCCCTCTGTGCGCGCTGCGGGGTATGCATATCGGTCTGCCCCTACTCGGCGCCACGCTTCAGCGAAAAAACAGGCAAGGCGGAAATTGAGCCGGCGCTGTGCAAGGGGTGCGGGTTGTGTGCGGCATCCTGCCGTTCAGGCGCCATAATGTTGAAAGGGTTTGGAGAAAGTCAGATTATGTCCATGATCGATGCATCCATGGCAAGCTGAGAAAACTATACCCCGAAGATAAAAGCCCTATGCTTTTCGGCTGGGTTGCGCACCGCCGGATAGCCTAGGGCTTATCTATATTGATACCGTTCATTGTTAATCGCGCCGTCTCCGGGATTGCCGTTTCGGTCGCTTTTTGCCGCCCGGATCTGCGGGATTCACCTTAATGGTAAACCCGTCCATCCGCGTTCGATTCAACGCTTTAATGGCTTGATCGGCCTCCGAGTTATTTGGCATCTCCAGAAAACCGAAGCCTTTTGACCTTCCGCTAAACCTATCCTTGATGATTTTAACGTTTTCTACTTCTCCGAATTCATCAAACAAGGCCTTCAGGGCCTCTTCCGTGGTGCCATAGGATAAGTTGCCGATATAAATGTTCATAAAAAAACTCCTTGCCTTTTTTTGAAGGCTAAGCCAAATCGTGCGATAAGCAAATGGGTACAGCCATTTGTAAAAATTTTTAGTTTTGCTGCGTGTTGGGTGGTACTGGAAATAAAACCGGATATGTAAGAGGGCATACCATCCTTATCCAATGGTATGCCCTCCTTTTAACAGGAAATAAAATCTAGCTTACAGTCACATTGGCGGCAGCAGGGCCTTTTTTCCCCTGCTCGACGTCAAATGTTACTTTGTCGCCCTCGTTCAGGCTTTTAAAACCGTCTGCGTTGATGGCTGAATGGTGGACAAAAACGTCCGGACCGTTTTCCTGCTCGATAAAGCCGAACCCTTTTTGGTCGTTGAACCACTTAACTGTTCCGCTGGCCATGAGATACATCCTCCTTTCCGTGTGATGCTCAAAATCTTTATCTGGAGGATGCTGTATAGGGATGTAAAACGTTCCTTCAGAAAAAAATCGCCCCGCCGATTCTGGGCGAGGCCTTGTTGAGTTTTAGCAATAATAGCATTTTTTGGTTTGAAAGCAAACTAATTATTTATTTTTTGATGCTTTATTATATAATTCTTTTTCAATGGCGGATTTATTTGTTAGGCAGATATAAAACCATAGCCGTCATGGGTGGGACGCATGATCGCTGAACGGGTCAACGAAATAACATCCTTCATTGTCATGGATGTACTTGAAAAAGCGCGCGAAATGGAACGCGCTGGCAGGGATGTCGTCCATCTTGAAGTCGGAGAACCGGACTTCGAAACGCCGGAATGCATTAAGACCGCCGCGGAAGAAGCCTTAAGGGCGGGCTATACCCATTATACCCACAGCCTCGGCCTGATTGAATTCAGGGAGGCCATATGCGAACACTATCGGGATCAGTATGGCGTGGCCATCGAACCGGATCAGGTAATCATTACCGCGGGCACATCGCCGGCCATGATGATTCTGTTTTCCGTGCTTCTGAATCCGAATGATGAAATCATTATTCCAGACCCCCATTATGCCTGTTATCCTAATTTTATCAAGTTCCTTCAAGGGGTTCCGGTAACCGTTCCGGTCTATGAAGCCGATGGGTTCCAGTTCCGGCCGCAGGCGGTCAAAGAAAAAATAACCGGGCGGACAAAGGGCATTTTCATCAATTCCCCGTCAAACCCCACGGGCACGATAGTTTCCAAAGAGCGGATGCAGGAACTCTCAGAACTGTCCCCCATGATTATTTCCGATGAGATATACCACGGCCTGGTCTATGCGGGAGGCGCCCACTGCATCCTTGAATTTACCGATCAAGCCGTTGTATTTAACGGTTTTTCAAAACTCTATGCGATGACCGGCTTCAGGCTTGGATATGTGATTGCGCCGAAACCGTTTATCCGGCCCATGCAGAAAATTCATCAGAATTTTTTTATATCCGCCAATGCCGTGGCCCAGAAGGCGGGGATGGCCGCTTTGGAATGGGCCGGCCCGGATGTTGAGAGAATGCGGGAGATTTATAACGAACGGCGGCAATACATGATCTCCCGGCTCAAAAAAATAGGATTCGGCATTACCGTGGAACCCACCGGGGCGTTTTATGTATTTGCCAATGCCAAACACCTTACCGGTGATTCCTATCAATTTGCGTTTGAGATCCTTAAAAATGCTCACGTGGGCGTTACACCGGGGGTTGATTTCGGTCCGCATGGCGAGGGGTATATCCGGTTTTCTTACGCCAACTCCCTGGATAACATCAGGGAGGGTATGGACCGGATTGAAACATACCTGGCCCGACGCCGCTAGGATGTTTTGCAAAGCATAACCCGATATCATCAAGGCCGGTATGATTATTATTGATTTTGAAGCATCCAGTCTGCGAAAAAAATCCCATCCGATCGAGGTGGCCTGGGGGGATGGCCCGGAAACGATCAAATCCTTTCTTTTGAATCCGGATTACTTGCAGGGCTGGACGGACTGGAGTCCAAAAAGTTACGAGTTCCACGGGATCACCCGGGCGGAATTGAGACAAAGCGGTGTGGATCCGAGGCGGGTTGCAAAGCAGATGGTTAAGGAGCTGGGAAATCAGACGGTTTACTCTGATGAGCCTCAATACGATAATTGGTGGAAGCATCGTCTGCTGGCGGATTCAGGCTATGACCCGTCGGTAATCCAGATCAGGGATTTAACCCTGTATTTAAAGCACCGGATCCAGACGGTTCCCCATTGCAAAACGTTTAATGACCTCCTCTGTTCGTTTGAATGCGTTGAGCCCCCCCAACATCGTGCGGCCTCAGACGTTCTATGGCTGTTTAGACTCGTCGAATATGTGGAGCAGAATTCACGCAGCCAATCCGGGGGAGACTCCTGAAAATTTGGTGATTACGGCCCAGCCAGCACGCGGTCCATCTCCGTCAGGGCGTTTTCAACGGATGTTACCTTTATGGTGGTCATCCCCATCTCTCGTGCCGGCTTGAGGTTGCGGCCGATATCATCCAAAAATACGGCCTCTTCGGCGTTTACGCCGAGTTCGTCCAACACCATCTCGTAGATTTTTGGATCCGGTTTGGCCACGCCGGCCCGGCTTGATTCCACAAACACATCGAACTCGGCCCTCAGCCTATCCATGCCGGTTGATGTGCTGCCGTTCGCCAGAAACCAATTATTGGTCAGGGCGCCGACCCGATAGCCGGCCTCGCGAAGGCGTCGCACCCTATGGATCATCTCCGGCCTCAGGTTGGCGAAGTCGTTTACTGCAGACATCAGATCCCGGCTTGAAATATTCGCTCCCGCATGGCGGATTTCTTCGTCAAAGGCGTCAAAAAAATCCTCCAGGGTGAGCTCTCCCCGTTCCAGTCGGGCCCAAGCGCCTTGCCGGCCGCTTTCCACGATGACCCGGTTTAAAAAATTTTCCGAAAGCCCGTGCTGTTTTTCAAATGCGGCGAAAATCTCAAACGGAGAGTCCAAAATAACGCCGCCCAGATCAAAAATAATGGCTTTAATCGACATGTGGGCTCAGTCCTTATAGAAAAATGGTAACTTCTAAGTAACTTGAAAATATATATTATTATTCCAGAAGCTTAACTCTCTGGCATTTTGAGGAGCGAAAGCGACGAGGAATCTTGATTGTTCAAGATTTCTCGCTGCCGCTCGAAATGACAAAATTGGATGAATCGTCTCAGTGCCTTTAACCTGTTGCAGCGCAATAAACCGCTTTTTACGAGACTGTCAACTTTTGATGGCTTCGTAAAAAGTCCAATATCTGTGTTGCGCTGCATCCCTCGGAATTTCACGTACAGCTAAGTACGCTGCATTCCTCGGGATTTTGCGCGCCTTGATCTTGAACTTTTTACTTTGCCATCC
>JAGXLR010000179.1 GCA_018334555.1 Desulfobacterales bacterium | reverse complement strand
GATCACGATGTAGCCCGCAGCCGTCAAAAGGGTATGCAGCAGATCGAGTTGGATAAGCGCGAGCAGCACCGCCGGCACAGCCGCAATGATGGAGCCGATATTGGGGACATAGTTCAACAGAAACGCTACCAGGCCCCATAAGATGGCGTAATCGACCCCTAGCAGGGACAGCCATAACCACACCAGGATGCCGGTCAAGAGGCTCAGCAGCGTTTTTAACGCCAGGTACCGGTTGACGCTTCGGCTTACCTGGTTGAAGTTGGACAGCGATTTTTCCGGGGCCTTCAATGCCGTCCGGATTTTATCCGGGAATCCGGCCGCCTCTAAAAGAATAAAAATTACGGTCAAAAGAATTAAAAAGGCATTGGTCAATACGCTGCCCAAGGCGGTCAGGGTTTTGCTGGCCATCTGCATGGCGATGCCCGGGTTCAAATGTTTTCTTACCATTTGGTCGGTGACTTCAATGCCCATCTTATTGAGCCAGGTTTGGATGCGGGTCGATTTCTGGATCAGCAGTTCCCGGTATTCGGGCAGCGCATTGCTAAACTCATTGATCGATCCCCCTACGAAACGCGCCAGCAGATACCCGATGGCCACCATAAGGGCGATGATAAGTACTATGGCGATAATGGTGGGAATTTTTTTGCGCTGCATCCAGAAAAGCGGCGGGGTGAAAATGATGGCGATAAAAATGGCCAGAAAAAACGGCACCAGGATATCGGCGGCGGCTTTCATGCCGGCGATAATGACGACAAAACATGCTGCTGTTATCAGCAGGACGACGGCATGCGGCATATCTCGCGGTTGCTGCGGTTCCATCCGTTTTATTCTCCTTGATTGGATTGGTCGATAGTTCTGTTGGTTTATTTTAGGTCTTATCAGAAAACCGGCGCCATTGAAAGTCTTTGCCCGCTCCGCGCACGGGGGCGAGCCGATCGGCGGCTTGCCCTTGCCCCTTGCCCCTTGGCCCTTTCCCCTTAAACACGGGTTGCGTCTTGACATTACCCTGAATATTCTTTAATTGAACAAATTATCCGGGTCAAACCCGAGAGCCTCATAAAAAGTTCAGGATCAAGGAGCGAAAGTGACGAGGCCCCTTTTTTATTAAAGATTTCTTGTCACCGCTCGAAATAACGATATGGAAGGCTTTTAACCGATTTTTTTCCACGAGGGAGCTTTTTCAATGAAAACAGGATGCGGGTCGACCGTTTTCAGAATCGGAATCCTTGCCGCACTTCTATGCGTTTATCCGTTTGTGGCACTGGCCGGTCAGACCGGTCCGAAGGCGATGGTTGAAACCCATGATTATGATTTCGGATCGGTGATGGAGGGCGAAGACGTCCGCCATGATTTTGTGATCAAAAATATTGGTGATGCCCCCTTGAATATCCGGGGGACGAGAACCGGCTGAGGCTGTGCCGTCGTTTCTTTTACGAATCGGATCCCCGCCGGCGGCGAGGGAAATATAACAGTAAAAGTCAGCACCAAGGGCCGCGGTGGCCGGCAGATGACCCGGAGCGCCACAGTCATTACCAATGACCCGGAAAACGGGGAAATCCGTTTGCGCGTAAGCGGTACTGTGAAAAAAATCGCCACGATCAAACCGAAGCGCGTCCTTTTCAAGGGATTCGTGGGCGAGGAGCTCGAGCAGCGGGTCACCATCATTCCGGAGACCAGCGAGCCTTTTAAAATACTAAGGGTGAGTGCCATGCAGGGGGCTGAGATCCGGCATGAGCTAAAGCAGATTGAAGTCTCGGGCAGGCCCGCCTATGAATTAAAAATCATTTTTACAAAGGACAAGCCCGGCCGCTATTATAACCGGTTAAGCCTTATAACCGACAGGAGCGCGCATGGCCCGCTGACGATTATTGTTTCCAGCCACATCCGGGAAAAAGAGGAAACCGTCCAATAATGCCCATGGCCGATATCCGAATTCTGACATTTGACTGTGACGGGGTTTTATTTGATACGGAAACAGCCAATAAAGCGTTTTACAATCATATTCTGGCTCAGTTTGACCGGCCGCCCATGACCGAGGAGGCGTTCGCCCATGCCCAGATGCATACCGTGGACCAGGCGATGGCCAACCTGTTCCCGGATGCGCAGACTTATCAAAAAGCCCAGCAGTACCGGAAACAAACCGGGTATGAGCCGTTTATCCCATACATGGCGATGGCGCCGGACTTGATCGATGTACTTGAGCGGTATCGGCCGTGTTTGTCTCTGGCGGTGGCCACGAATCGATCCGACACGATGAATCGGGTGCTTGAGGTGCACGGGATTGCCGAATACTTCGATTTGGTGGTGACCGCACTGGATGTCGAACACCCCAAACCGCATCCCGAGCCTCTGACCCGCGTGCTGGCGCATTTCCGGGCGGCGCCCCGGGAAATGGTCTATGTCGGTGATTCGCCGCTGGACGCCCAGTCGGCGAAAGCCGCAGGCGTTTATTTCGTGGCATACGGAAATGCGTCTATATCTGGAGACTATCATATCGGGCGGCTATCCGATCTTGAAACGATTCTAAACCCAAGGACGGGCCGGTTAAAAGCGTATGGGGGATAAAAAGACCGTATACCTTATTGACGGCACCGCCTATATCCACCGGGCGTATCATGCGATTCGCGGCCTCGCCACATCCACCGGCCTGCCGACCAATGCCGCCTATGGTTTCGCCCGAATGCTGATCAAGCTGATCCACGATCGGGCCCCCGCTTACACGGCCATGTTTTTTGACAGCAAGGGCCCTACATTCCGCCATGAAATTTATACCGAATACAAGGCCAACCGGCCCCCCATGCCCGAGGAAATGGCGGTCCAGATTCCATACATCAAGGCCATCACAGAAGGCTTTAATATACCCATTATTGAAGAGACGGGCTATGAAGCCGATGATCTCATCGGCACCTACGCGAAGATCGCCGAGAATGCCGGTTTTTTTGTCATCATGGTGACCGGCGACAAGGATTTTATCCAGCTTATTACAGACAACTGCATTATTTGGGATCCAATGAAGGATATCCACATCGATCGGGATTCCGTCCGCGAGACTCACGGGATTGAGCCCCGGCAAATGGTCGATGTCCTTGGTTTTGCCGGTGATACGGCGGATAATATCCCAGGCGTGCCAGGGGTGGGGCAGAAGACGGCGGCCAATCTTTTAAAAGCCTATCCGGATATGGCCGCATTGTATGAGCGGATCGACTCCCTGAAATCCCAGAAACAGCGTGAAAAACTTTTGGCCTATAGGGACCAGGCGTTTTTAAGCCGGGAGCTGGCGGCCATCCATACCGATGTAGCGGTTTCCCATGATCTCGAGGATTTCAAGCGCAGGCCGGAAGATCCGCAGAAGCTGGGCCGGCTCTTTCAGGAGCTCGAGTTCCGGCAGCTGCAGAAAGATTATCCCGCCGTCACGGAAGTAGAAGCCCATGTTTACCAGGCCGTGCGGGATGAGGCGGCATTGTCAGAATTGATCGGGGATTTGAAAAAGGCAGGGGCTTTTGCTGTTGACACGGAGACCACAGCGCTTGACCCCATGAAGGCGGAGCTCGTAGGCATCTCTGTAGCCCTCCGGGAACATCAGGCCTATTATATCCCATGCGCCCACGTGGGCGAAGGCGCCGAGCATCAATTGGACCGCCGGATGGTCCTGGATCGACTGAAACCCGTGCTTGAAGACCCACGGATCGGCAAAATCGGCCAGAACATCAAGTATGACTGGATGGTGTTAAGGCGCTGCGGGGTGGATCTCTCAGGCGTCATTTTTGATACCATGGTGGCCTCATATCTCATCAATCCGGGAAAGCGCGTGCATAATCTCGATCAGATCGCCCTGGACTACTTCGGCCATAAGATGATTTCATACCAGGAGGCCGTCCGGGAGGACGATCATCATCTGGATTGCTTCGATCAAGTGGCTGTTGAGAAGGCGACGGCATATGCCTGCGAAGATGCGGATATTACGCTTCAGGCATACGGCAAATTCCGGCCCATGCTCGAATCCGCCGGCTTGACCCCGCTTTTTGAAAAGGTCGAGGTGCCGCTCGTCCGGGTGCTAATGAAAATGGAAGAGACGGGCATCCGGGTGGACAAGGACCGGCTCAGGGAGTTTTCCAAGGATCTGGCCGCCCAGCTTGCGCAGACGGAGTCCGCTATCTACGCCCAGGCGGGCGAAACGTTTAATATCAAATCGTCCCAGCAGCTCGGCCGGATACTCTTTGATAAACTGAAGCTGCCGGTGCAGAAGAAGACCAAGAAAAAAACCGGCTATTCAACGGATGTGGATGTGCTGACCGCGCTTTCGGAGCGCCACGAGCTGCCGGCCTTGATTCTGCGCCACCGGTCGCTGGCAAAGCTTAAATCTACCTATGTGGACGCCCTCTTTGATCTGATCAATCCGGAAACCGGTCGGATTCATACCTCCTACAATCAGACGGTGACCGCAACCGGCCGGCTCTCCAGCTCAAACCCCAACCTTCAGAATATTCCCATTCGCACCGAGGCGGGCCGTGATGTGCGTCGGGCCTTTATTCCCAGAAACGGCTGCTATTTCGTTTCCCTGGATTATTCACAGGTCGAACTCCGGCTGATGGCCCATTACTCAAATGATCGGATTCTGATCGAGTCCTTTCAGGCGGATGAGGATGTCCATGCCCGGACCGCGGCCGAAGTGTTCCATGCGGATACGGTCTCCATAACCGCCGAACTGCGGCGGCAGGCCAAGGTGATCAATTTTGGCATTATCTACGGCATGGGCGCCTATAGCCTGGCCCGGGAGCTGGGCGTCAGCCAGAAGATGGCAAAAACCATCATTGATCAGTATTTTACCCGATACAGCGGGGTCAAACGGTTTATCGACGAATCGATTGAAGCCGCCCGTGAGACGCATCAGGTATCCACGGAGCTGGGCAGGATACGCTTCCTGCCGGATATTGACAGCCAGAATAAAAATATCCGGGCATTTGCCGAAAGAACGGCGGTTAATACGCGTATTCAGGGGACGGCGGCCGATCTTATCAAGCTGGCGATGATTCGCGCGGATGAGTTTATCGTCGAGCAAAAGCTTCAGTCGGCCATGCTGCTGACCGTCCATGATGAACTGGTGTTTGAGGTCCCGTCAGAGGAGTTGACGACGATCCAGACCCGGATAAAGGAGATCATGGAGACCATCTGGACGTTTAAAGTGCCGCTTAAGGTCAATGTTGCCGTGGGCAAAGATTGGGCGGAAGCCCATTAATCGGATGAGGCGTCTTTCGGCCGCAGGTCGTTCTCTGACGCTTTAACCGCTGCGTCCACGGTTTTATAGATGTTTCGGAAATGATCGTGGAAGCTCGTCGGCGAGATATTTCCCACTTCAATGAATTTTACCACGATTTCTTTTACCGTCTTTAAGACCAGCTCTTCATGCTTAAGCCCCATATTCACCTCGTTTTTCCAATTCGGGAAATTTTGTGTCGCAGGCTGTTATTTCGGAAACGTCTTACGCCTTTTTGCTTTCATAACAAACCTTACCCCTTGAGACAATCCAATACTTGACACCTGAGAATCCGGTTTATATATTATTTGATTGTAATGTCTTCGGCATCACCGGAGCGGATGGCCAAAGACACGGGGCGATGGCCGCTATATTTTGCTTTTAGCGGATGATCATATCCGGGCCGGGGCCCTGATTGACCGGTCGGATAACGGTGGTATACAGGTGGATGAGATGTTGAGAAACAAAGGAAAAAAAATCGGTCGAAATGACCCCTGTCCCTGCGGCAGCGGGAAAAAGTATAAAAAATGCTGCATGAACAAAGAGGCATCCGGGGCGATTGACTATAAAAAGCTATATGCCGACAAATACAATATCCGGCTGAAAAGCCAAAAGGATGTTGAACAGATAAGGACCTGCGGCGAACTCGTTCTGGGGACCCTGGATCTCATGGAGTCGGCCATCCGGCCGGGTATTACCACGGACGAGCTAAACACCCTGGCCCATGACTACGCTGTTAAACACGGGGCGACGCCCGCGCCTTTGAACTATCATGGGTTCCCCAAAAGTATCTGTACCTCGGTTAACGAGGTCATATGCCACGGCATTCCGGGGGATTTGAAGCTGAAAAACGGGGATATCATTCTCTCTCC
>JAGXLR010000178.1 GCA_018334555.1 Desulfobacterales bacterium | reverse complement strand
GGTTTAATGGCTTCGTAAAAAGCGGTTTATTCCGCAGCCGCGGCATTTTTGCAGAAAGTAACTTTAAAAAACATCCGCATTGTCATTTCGAGCGGCAGCGAGAAATCTTAAACAATCAAGATTCCTCGTCACTTTCGTTCCTCGGAATGACAGCAGCGAAAGCATCTAAAATAATATCAAATATTGTCGAGTTCCTTAGAAGTAACCCCCCGGGCCGGCTGCCCGGGACCGAACCTAAAAGTAACTTTTACTGTATGCTTGAAGGCACTGAGACGATTCATCCGCATTGTCATTTCGAGCGGCAGCGAGAAATCTTAAACAAACAAGATGCCGCGTCACTTTCGCTTCCCGGCATATGACATTAAGATAACATTACTGCTCTTTAATCCGTTTATTGTAGGACTCGATTTCGGATTTCAGGGCGCTTTGTTTTTCCTGGTATTGGGTGATTTTTTCGTTTAGCTCCTGAACTTTTTGATTATAGGCCTCGATTTCAGCGGGCTCTTCCATCTTATCCCGTTTGGATTGGAGCTCCTGTCTTTCTTTTATAAGATTCTCATGTTGCCGATCCAGCTGTTCTTTTCTTTTTAGCAGGCCCGCCCGTTGTTCTTTCAGCCATTCGGTTTGGGATTCCTGCTGTCCACCTTCTGCAGAGGCCTCGGTTGGCTCCGGAACCACATTGTCCTGAGTCTCCTTTTCTTCTTCGCTATCCTGGTTCCAGGCGGGTGGCGCGGATTTTTCCTTTTCTGAGGCTTGAGGCTTTGCAGTGGCCGCCTCCCTGGTCGCATCTGGCGGCGTTTCCGCGTGGGATTCGACCTGGGATCGATACGGGGCCGGAATCGTGCTGTAGTTGTCCGTATAATGCACGACCCCGTTGTCATCCTTGTACTGATAGAATTCCGCATGTGCCGGTATTGAAAAGAGAAACAAAACGGCCGCGACGATGCCTATCGTATTTCGAATAATCATTTTTTTAGCCCTTGGGTGATGAGGTTTAGGGTTTCGATCTAAGCCGTTCTGATAATATCGGTTCTTTTCCCCCTCGTCAAGTAGCTTGATTGAATCCCCCGGGTTCACCATCGGCATAAAAGATGGTATGGACATTTTTTTGGGTATTTATTAGGTATTGGGTATTGGGTATTGGGTATTGGGTGTTGGGTATTGGGTATTGGGTGTTGGGTATTGGGTGTTGGGTATTGGGTGTTGGGTATTGGGCATTTGAAGACAATGAGAAGGCTTTTACGATGATGAAGCGGCGATTTTTTGTATCGGCGATCTGCTGTCTGCTCGTATGCACGGCATGTGCACCAAAAGGGGGTGTGCCGTGGATTTTTGAAAAGGAAAAGCCGGGTGAAGACCTTTTCCGGTCGGCCCAGGCCAATTTTAAGGAAAGCCGCTACAACACGGCTTTTTCATTATACCAGCAGTACCTGTCCCGGTACCCGGATGGGGAGATGGTCCCGGAGGCCCTGCTTCAGATGGGGATTGTCAGAAGTCGGCAGAGAAAATATGACCGGGCGGCCGCGTATCTCAACCAGGTGATGGACAGGTATCCGCAGAGCCGGTATGCGCGGCAGGCAGGGGTAGAGCTGATGAGCGCTTTATATAACGCCGGCAGTTTTGAGGCGGCGATTTTTAAGGCGGCGGATATTTTTGCCTATGGGTTAGACGATAGGCAGTTTGTCCGGGCCAGCCTGGTTACGGGCGATGCCTACATGGCATTGAATGTTTTCCAGGGGGCATACGACGTTTTTCTGGTTGCCTATCAGCGGGCCGGCAGGAAAAAGGCTGCAGAAGACGTCCTGCCAAGGCTCAAGGCCGCAATCGGCCGGCTCTCCGTGGATTATATCAGAAATGAGCTGGAGCGCCTGGACGGCAGTCCGCCCAGCGGGTACCTCATGTATCAATTGGGCGCCAATTATGCGGCTTCCGGCAATATCGGCGATGCCATCGGGGTGTTCTCCGATTTTCTGGTCAGATATCCGGATCATGGTATGGCCGGCTCGGCAAAGGATCGGCTTGAGGGGCTAAAGAGCACGGGGGCGGCCGAACAGATTAATATCGGATGCCTGCTCCCCTTGTCCGGCAAGTATGAAACTTTCGGCAACCGGGCCCTGGACGGTATTGAAACGGCGCTGTCCATGCCTGCGGCGAATGCAGCGGAGCAGCCGATCAATTTGATTGTCGCCGACACCGCATCGGAACCGAAGCAGGCGGTTAAAGCGGTTGAGATGTTCGATGAACGGCACGTGGCCGCTATTATCGGTCCGATTGCCGCCGCTCGGGCAGCCGCTGAATCGGCTCAGGCCCATGGCATACCCATAATTACCCTGTCCCAGGCATCCGGGATCCCCGAAAGGGGGGAATATGTGTTCCGCAATTTTATCACCCCCGGCATGCAGGTTCGCACCCTTGCGGCCTATGCGTCTGAAACCCTCGACATCGACCGGTTCGCGGTACTCTATCCGGCTGAATCCTATGGCGACACATTTATGAACCGGTTCTGGGATGAACTGCTGGCCCATGACGCGTCGGTTGTGGGGCTGGAGGATTACGATCCATCGCTCACTGATTTTTCAGAGGCCATTAAGAAGCTTGTCGGCCTTTATTATGATGTGCCTGAGGATATCGCAGAGGCGCCCCCCATCGGCCCCGTCGCTCCGAAAGAATCTCCGTTTGAAGCGTTGTGGGGGGGTGGCGAACCATTTAGCCCCTATTTGGAGGGTTTGGGCGGCACGGACGCATCCGCTGCAGCGCCCATTATCGATTTTCGCGCCGTATTTATTCCGGACTCCCCGGAAAAAGCCGGTTTGATTATCCCCCAGCTGGTTTACTACGATATTGATAATGTTTATTTCCTGGGGACCAACCTGTGGCATTCGGATCGGTTCATCCGTATGGCCCGTCGGCATGTGCAGGGGGCGATATGCCCGACAGGGTTTTTTGCGCATAGCCGCTCAGATGCGGTGAGGCGCTTCGTAGAGCGTTTTAAAGCGGTTTATGGCAGCCAACCCGCATTTATTGAGGCGATCGGCTACGATACGGCAAAGCTGCTGATCGATTTACTGCATCGCTCCCCCTATTACGGGCGGATCTATATCCGGGAGCAACTGGCGAAAATGCCGCCCTACGACGGCGTTACCGGCAAAACCCGGTTTGATGACACGGGCGAGGCGGTAAAGACGCTTTATCTGCTTAAGGTCAGAGGGGATCGGTTTGTGGAGGTTGGGTATTAATACCTAAAACCCATTAATTCACTCATTCAAAAGCGCCCCCTGGCCGGTTGATTCAAGCACGGTCTGCCACATCTTACCTTCCGGGTCCACCCGTTTGCTCTCTCCCGTGGTAAGCGGCATGGGCACGTTCACGAAAAAGTTGTTCCAGTAGCCGATGATCATGTTGGTCTTGCCGGCCATGCCCGCATGAACGGCATCCCGACCCAGAAAGCTGCAATAGACGTGGTCATTGGCATTGGCCGAAAGGCTCCGGATCATATAGCTGGGATCGATATATTTCAAAGAGATCTCCATGTCCTTTTTTTTGAAATACTCCTGAATCCGCTCTTTCAAATAAAGCCCGATGTCGTAGAGCTTGATGTTGCCCGAGGCGTCGTACTGGATTTCGGCTTGATCGAAAAAATTCTGCCCGGCCCCTTCGGCGACAAGGATTACCGCATGCTTTCGGGATTTTAGCCGTCTTTCAAGCTTGGCCAGAAGCCCGTTTTCCCCTTCAAGCGCAAACTTGATCTCCGGGATCAGCACGAAATTGACGTCCTGCTGGGCCAGTGCGGCGGTGGCTGCAATAAAGCCGGAATACCGTCCCATCAGCTTGATCAGCCCGATGCCGTTGGGATAGCCTTCAGCCTCTTTATGGGCGCCTTTTATGGCTTCCGTGGCGATATCGACCGCCGTATCAAATCCAAACGATTTGGAAACCATGTGGATATCGTTATCAATCGTTTTGGGGATGCCGATCACGCCGATTTTTGCCCCCCGCCGGGCAATCTCTTCAACAATTTTGTTGGCCGCCTTCAGGGTCCCGTCTCCGCCGACCATGAACAGAAGGCCGATATTCAATCGCTCCAGGCAGTCCGCCACCGCTTCGATGTCCTGGGGGCCGCGCGATGATCCAAGAATGGAGCCCCCCATCTCATGGATATTGACCACTTTGCCCGGATCAAGCTCAACGATGTCATGGGCGTATTCCGGAATAAAGCCCTGCAGGCCGTACCGGATGCCGTAAATGTGGCGGACGCTGTAGCGAAAATAGAGCTCTAATACGACCGCCCGGATCACATTGTTCAGGCCCGGGCACAGGCCGCCGCAGGTGACCACTGCGCATTTGAGCTTGCTCGGGTCGAAATAGATCTTCTCCCGCGGTCCGGCCAGTTCAAACGAGGCCGGCCTCTGTCCCGCCTGAATGGCGGCGTTGATATCTGCGGCATCGACATCAATGAGGATGCGGTCCTCATTGGTTTTGAAAATACTGCGGCTGGTACCGTCTGTTTCGTCCAATATCGGCGAGGTGACTTTGGCCTCACCAATGGATTCGATCTCCGTGTTGACGTCGCTGAATTTTGACATAATAGATCCTCTATCCGTTCCTATGATTCACTAAATTTAACCGATCCCTTGCCCAGAATATCATGCAGATGGAGGATCCCGGCCACTTTGCCGTCTCTTTCAAGGACCGGCAGAACCGTAATCTGATGGGTCTCCATAATATGGAGGGCATCATATAACGGGGTCTTCGGGGTGACGGTTTTCGGGCCCCGGATCATTAAATCCGCCGTTGGTTGGTTATGGATGGGGGCATTTTTGACCACCAGCCGCCGGACATCCCCGTCGGTAATAATGCCGGTCAGCTCGTCTGCCGCGTTTAGAATAATGACCACGCCCAGGCGCTTTTGGTCCAGAATGGTCAATGCGGTTTCTATCGCCGTGTCCTCGTATACCCAGGGAACGGCCTCACCGGTCAGCATGATGTCCTCTACATTATAGGACAATCGCTTGCCCAGGGAACCGCCGGGATGAAACTTCTGGAAATCGCTGGCGGTGAATTTGCGCCTATCGATCAAAACCACGGCCAGGGCATCGCCCATGGCCAGCTGGGCGGTAGTGCTGGCTGTGGGGGCCATATTGAGCGGGCAGGCTTCCGAGTCGACTCCCACATCAATCACCAGGTCGCTCTCTCGGGCCAGGCTGGAGTGAAGGTTTCCGGTAAACGCAACAATCGGGCAGCCGACATTGCGGATACTGGGAAGGAGGATGTTCAACTCGTCGGTTTCCCCGTTATTCGAAAGCGCAATGAAGATATCATCGCCTGATACCATGCCAAGGTCTCCGTGCATGGCTTCCACCGGGTGAAGAAAAATGGAGCGGGTGCCGGTGCTGTTTAACGTGGCGACGATTTTTCTGCCGATAATCCCCGATTTTCCAATACCGGCGATGATTACCCGGCCCCGGGACTGGTAAACCATATCGACCAGCCTGGCGAAGTTCGTATCTATCCGTTCGCACAGCTTGAGAATCCCTTCAGCTTCGAGTTTCAGAACATCCTTGGCCTGTTTAAGTGTCATCAATATCTCCCGAGATCCCCTTATCCAATAGGTATTACAAACATTTATTATTTTTACACGCCTTTCCGGCTGGATACAAGCCCTGTTTTATATAATCTTAGGGCAAGCTTGAAAAAATGCAAAAAATGATTGACACGGGGGAGGTCAAGGGATTAATTTACGTTTTTCTAAATTTTTTTACAGGTACTAACAACTTGTGGACCATTGACGGCGCCGGCAAGTGTTTCTCTTTCCGGCGCCGTCGTTTATTATTAGATAGTGTCCGTCCAAAAATAAGATAATTTGTTCAAGTTCAAGGAAGCCTCAAAATTTGAGCCTGACACAGAAATTGGGCAAATTAGCCATTTATGGATTGACAGTCTCGTAAAAAGTCGATTTTGGGATGGCAAAGTAAAAAGTTCAAGCCCCGGTTAAGATCCGGGGGCGCGCAAAATCCCGAGGAATGCAGCGTACTTAGCTGTACGTGAAATTCCGAGGGACGGAAGCGCAACACAGATATTGGACTTTTTACGAAGCCATCATGGATTGGCACTGGATACTGAAGGGGGTATGAAGATGAAATGCACGACAGTTAAAAAAGGTGAGGAATGTCCATTCATGACAGCCAATGGCTGCTCATTTAACGGCGGC
>JAGXLR010000177.1 GCA_018334555.1 Desulfobacterales bacterium | reverse complement strand
CAATATTTAATATTATCTTAGAAGCTTCCGCTGCTGTCATTCCGAGAAACGAAAGTGACGAGGAATCTTGATTGTTAAAGATTTCTCGCTACCGCTCGAAATGACAATGCGGACGCTTTTCAGAGTTGCTTTCTGCAAAAATGGTGCGCCAGCGCAATAAATCGCTTTTTACGAAGCCATCAATTCAGGTATTACAAATTCGGGAGAGACACCCCGCCAATACTTGAAAATATCTTTTAAAAAGGAGCTCTTATGCCTTCTGCGCTGACAATTCACACTTTGTTTGAGATGAAACAGAAAAACGAAAAAATCGCTGAAGTGACCGCCTATGACCATCCGTTCGCAAAGATTGCCGATGAGGCCGGCATCCATATAATTCTGGTCGGCGACTCCCTGGGGAACGTGGTACAGGGCGAACCCACGACCCTTGGCGTGACTATGGATGAGATGATATACCATACCCGGATCGTGGCAAAGGCGGCAGAAAGAGCCCTGGTAGTCGCCGATTTGCCGTTTATGTCCTACCAAACCTCAACCGAGAATGCCGTATCCAATGCCGGCCGCTTTCTAAAGGAAACCCGGGCTGCCGCCGTCAAGCTGGAGGGCGGCGCATCAATCAGCCCTATTATCCGCGCGCTGACCGCAGTCGGCATCCCGGTTCAAGGCCATATCGGACTTCTGCCCCAATCGGTGCATCAAATGGGCGGCTACCGGGTTCAGCGGGATGAAGACCGACTTCTGGCGGATGCCAGAGAGGTCGAAGCCGCCGGCGCTTTCTCAGTGGTGCTGGAAGGGATTCCCTCAGCCATTTCAAAAAAAATAACCGAATCCCTCCAAATTCCGACCATCGGCATCGGGGCGGGGCCGGACTGTGACGGCCAGGTGCTGGTAATGCATGATCTTCTTGGCATCCGGGCGGGCCGCCTGCCCAAATTCGTCAAACAGTATGCCAATCTGAGAGAAACAGCGATTTCCGGCCTTCAAAATTACGTCAAAGAAGTTCAGAATGGCAGTTTCCCCTCCGAAACCCATTCATACAAATAGAGCGGACTGCCTGATATCCTGCAAAAAAGGATATAGCTGAGGCCCGCGCGAACCGGCGACGCCTTGAAAGTTTCAAAACCCAAGCAGGAACCTTGAGAATGGCCAGCGTTTTAAAATCGAGTCCCAAAATCAGTCAGTTTCCGCTGAAAGCATATCATTTCGAAATTTCGATTGATCGTCTCAAGCGGGGAATTGATAATGTCAGGCATGATGTGCATATCAGCCCGGATTTCCATCGAATGACCAACCGCTTAGTATTTCAACTGATTTTGTATTATGCGGAGGTCTCCCCCATATTTCATACAGAGTCCCAATTCCACTGGCATAATGAAATTTCCGAATTCAAACGGCTTTGCCATGCGATTCTTCAGCATGGCATCAACACCGCCAAATCCAGCCGTGAAATTCAGATTGACATTCTGGCGCAGATATCGGTTGTCAAGCTACTTACTGAGGATATCGCCCACCAGTTTGACGAAGCCGTTCAGCACCTAAAAACCGTTATCCGTAAGCAGGAACTCGCGCAGCCCATGGAGCCGCCGGTAACCCTGAGAGAAGAGGTATCTGCGGTCATCCAACGAAAAGACCAGATCATTCAAAGCGTGGGATCCGATATCTTTCAGTATTTCATTGAGGTCCAGCATGAGTTGAATAAACTCCGGATTTCCAATTTCGGAGAAAAGAGCATCATCCCCAAAGAAATTCTTTCAAACCCCATTCTGCAGTCCACGGGGCAGATAAACGGCTTTTTCCTTATCGAAAATTACGTTCTCATCGGTCACCGCATTGAAGACCCGATTAACTATAACGCCCTTTTCAACCTTTTGATGAATTTCCTGGCCGAGCATCTCGGTGAATCTTTAGACAAAGGCCAGAGCGCGATGCCGGCTTCGGGCAAAGGCCACGGGACAAAGCCGGAGATTACCAATATGACCGACGCCTATCGGCCGGAGATCGACGGTATAATTAAATACGTCTCCAATATCGACCTGCTGTTCAACTTTTTCAAAACCAAAGAAACCCTTAAAAAACAAAAAAAACAACAGGCGGCATCCGGGCATTTACGCAAGCTCAAAAACCGGGCAAACGATCAGAAGAAATTGCTCGATCTGTTTTTCCGCAGAATTACCAATGAACTCATGATCAATGGCATTGTGGCCCCTTACATGATGGCGCCCATAGTTAAAGAATACTGCCCGCCGCTTTCGGCCCAGGAATGTCTCCAATACCTGGTCATTCCAAAAGCCCGTAAAACCATCGTCCAAAAGCTGAACCGCTTTAAACGCTACTATTCACAGAGTTTTTCATTATACGAACTGGATCAGACGGTTCAAAAAATAAAACATACCTCAAAGCGTCGTCAGCAGAGATACCTGATCCGGTTTTTAACCGATTTTGCCCGGTATCACAGGGATTTGATTAACTATCAGGTGGTCAAAGATACCGCCGACAGCATCAACATCCGCAGCGAGGAGAAAAGCATTCGGCTGTCCAGGGAAAACCAGTCCCTCTATGAGTTTATCCTCTCCCATGAACAAGAGGCAGAGGCCCGGCAGATACAAAACCATTCGGTGGTTAAAGCCGACATTAGGGGCTCTTCGAAAATTATTGACCAGATGAAGGAAAAACAGCAGAATCCGGCAACCAGCTTCAGCCTCAATTTCTTCGACCCCATCAATAATATCCTCGCCCTATACGGCGCCCAAAAGATCTTCATCGAGGGCGATGCGGTAATTCTTTCCATTTTTGAACATGAAGACGTGCCAGGGGAATGGTACGCCGTTTCACGGGCCTGTGGGCTGGCCATCAATATGCTGCTGATTGTCAGCCGGTATAATCTCAGAAACCGGATCAACAGGCTGCCGATGTTGGATATCGGGATAGGCATCGGGTTTGCCGGCCATGCGCCGACATTTTTCTACGACAACGACAACCAGATCATGATTTCACCGGCAATTAATATCGCCGACCGACTCTCCGAATGTCATAAGTCCCTTAGGCGCAAGCTCCGAAAACAAAAACCGCCGTTTAATGTATACCGATATAAACCATCCCCTGACGGAATCCCCGAATCCGTGCCGTTACCCACGGGATTTCTCAGGTATAATGTGAAGGGCATTGAGCTGCACGAAAGCGGATTCAAAAAACTTGCGAATGAAATTCATCTGGAGCAGGTCAACTGCCGTATCCCTGAGCTATCAACGGATCCGATAGCCCTGTATACGGGGAAATTTCCGACCATGGCGGGACGTTACCAACGTTTGGTAATTCGCGAGGCGCTAATCCCTGAGGTATCGCTGAACGATCTTCAAATCATCCGGTATACGGACCAAAAGTACTACGAAGTATGCACCAACTCGCAAGTCTATACCTATGTCAAAAAACACCTCAAAGAATAATTTAATCATTTTCCCTGAAGCCAATGGATTTTAAATCTTCAGAAAATACGGATAAATATTTAAAAGCGCTGACGGACATCAGCCGGGCGATCAACTCCGATCAATACCTGGAAGATATTCTAAAGCTCATTGTCATGGTGACCGCCAAGGTCACTGGCGTGGAGATCTGTTCCCTATGGCTGATAGATGAGGATAAGGAACCCAAAGAATTGAGACTCAAGGCAACACAGACCATAGATCCGGAATATGTGAAAGATCGGGTATTGACAGTCAACGAGGGCGTGGTCGGATATGTAGCGACGCAAAAGCAGCCGCTGCTGATTCGGGATGTCTTAAAAGAGCCCCGCTTTAAGGAAAAAGAGATGGCCAGAAATCTGGGCCTCAAATCGCTCGCCAGTGTTCCCCTGCAGGTGCGTGATGAAAAAATAATCGGCGTACTCAACTGTTTTACCTCTGAATACCATGATTTTACTGAAAACGAGGTCAATTTGATAACGGCTGTGGCCAACCAGGCCGCCGTGGCCATTTTCAATTCCGAACTCATGGTCAAAACAAAAGTGATCCAGGAAGAACTTGAAACCCGCAAAATGGTTGAAAAAAGTAAGGAAATAATAATGCGGCGGCGAAGCATGACCGCCGAAGAAGCCTTTCGGTGGATTCAGAAAAAAAGTATGGATTCAAGAAAACCCATGCGACAGGTGGCAGAGGCCATACTGCTTTCCGAAGATATGTACTAATGCTTAATAAAATTTATTGACATTAAGTACCACCTTATAATATTAAAAGAGATTTATCAGGCTCATACAAAGGGGTATGGGGCTGATCCTATGCGGACAAAGACGTCTCTATCCAAAGGATAGGAGGCGTTTTTTTATTTTTGGGGGGCGGTATCCCGGGGATTTTTTCAAGAAACTCAAAATACAACAAATATAATAGCCAAATCCGATTCAAAGGAGGAAAAGAATGCGATTTTCAAAAAATAACGATGTGCTTGGCACCACCAACCGGGGCAATCCCGCCGAATCGGGCCTGTGCACCCTTTGCCGGGCGGATTGCCAGGGCAAATGTGAAACCTTTATGTCCAGTCTCGTCGGCCGCAAGCTGCTTTATCCGAGAAGCTTCGGCATCGTCACGGCCGGTGCGAACAATACAACGCATGTCGGGGTATCCTATAACTCACTCAGGATCCAGGGGTATGCCTATGGCTCCCATGGATTGTCTGGCGGCCTCTCCAGTGACCCGGATGACTGCCTGTTTACCAACGTCAGCCTGGAAACCGAGTTCGGCAAGGAGATCAAAACCAAGGCGCGAATTCCCCTGATGACCGGTGCCCTGGGATCGACCTTTGTTGCAGCCAAGTATTGGGATTCATTCGCGATAGGCGCATCCCTGGTGGGTATTCCCGTGGTTATCGGGGAAAACGTCGTTGGCGTGGATCGGCAATCCGAGATGAGCAACGGCAAAATCACCAAGGCGCCGGAGCTTGACCGGCGTATTGACAGTTACCTACGGTATAATGACGGCTACGGGGCTATTATTATTCAAATGAACGTCGAGGATACCCGAAACGGCGTTGCCGAATATATTGCCGAAAAATACGGCAACAAATGTATTCTTGAGCTTAAATGGGGTCAGGGGGCCAAAGATATCGGCGGCGAGATCCAGGTCACCAGCCTGGATTATGCCAAATTCCTCAAAGACAGGGGCTACCTGGTGGATCCGGACCCCTATAAGGAATCGGTTCAGGAAGCCTTCAGACAAGGCTCCATCCAGTCCTTTGCGCGGCACAGCCGATTGGGGGGCACGGATATGGGGACGGTGGCCGCCGTGCGCGAATCATTCATGCAAAGCGTCGATTATCTGCGCAGCCTGGGATTCAAACGGATCTCGCTCAAGACCGGCTCCTATGGAATGGAGGAATTGGCGATGGCCATTAAATTCGCCACCGAAGCCAAGCTCGACCTCCTGACAATCGACGGCTCAGGCGGCGGTACCGGCATGAGCCCCTGGAATATGATGCAAAGCTGGGGGGTTCCTTCGATTCACCTGCATTCAAAAGCCCGTGAATACGCCGGTATCCTGGCCGCCCAAGGCGAAGATGTGGTTGATTTGTCGTTTGCCGGCGGCTTCGCTCTGGAGGACCATATCTTTAAGGCAATCGCCCTGGGGGCGCCGTATACCAAGCTGGTCTGCATGGGCCGGGCGATTATGATCCCCGGTTTTGTCGGATCCAATATTGAAGGCGCGATTAATCCGGATCGTAAGGAAAGGGTGCACGGCCATTGGGATAAACTGCCAAAAACCGTGAGCGACCTGGGCAGCACGCCGGAAGAGATTTTCGCCTCTTATTATGATGTTCAAGCCAAGGTGGGCAAAGACGAAATGAAAAATATACCCTATGGGGCCATTGCCTTCTGGACATTATCCGACAAGCTCTCCTGCGGCCTACAGCAGCTGATGGCGGGCGCCAGGAAATTTTCTATAGATAAAATTGCCCGAACGGATCTTTTCTCAGGCAATCAGGAGACCTCCGATATCACCGGCATCCCCATGGTGACGGAGGCAAACGATGAATCGGCCAAAAAAATCCTGAATTCTTGAATTTATTTGCCAAAAGCCCGAAAGCCTATGTCATTTACAGATGGCAGAGGCTTCTAAGGAACTTGAAAATATATATTATTATTCCAGAAGCTTAACTCTCTGTCATTCCGAGAAGCGAAAGCGACGAGGAATCTTGTTTGTTAAAGATTTCTCGCTGCCGCTCGAAATGACAAAAT
>JAGXLR010000176.1 GCA_018334555.1 Desulfobacterales bacterium | reverse complement strand
GGATGGCAAAGTAAAAAGTTCAAGATCAAGGCGCGCAAAATCCCGAGGAATGCAGCGTACTTAGCTGTACGTGAAATTCCGAGGGATGCAGCGCAACACAGATATTGGACTTTTTACGAAGCCATCAGAGTTGCTTTCTGCAAAAATGGTGCGCCAGCGCAACAAATCGCTTTTTACGAAGCCATCAATAATAAACGGGTTTAAAAAATTATGGCATCAACCTATCAATAACGCGCCGGAATGTCCACCCTTGTCATCCATCGTTTGATGGATGGGACCCATTCGTCGGCAGCTACTGGAAGGTTTAAATACAATATATTGTTTTTCTATTTGACAAACTTCTATATATTGTGATATTTACAATATAAAAGCTTAACTGATTGCAGAGGGGGTTCGGATATGTTTGACAGCATCAAAAAGCGCAACGGCCGGATTGTTAAATTTGATTCATCAAAAATTACAGCTGCAATTGCCAAAGCGGGCAAAGCAACCGGTGAGTTCGACGAAAAGGAGGCGAAGAATTTAACATTACGGGCTCTGACGCTGGCGCATGAAATGCCGCTGAACCAGCCGCCGGAGGTCGAAGAAATTCAGGACATCGTAGAAAGGGTGCTCCTGAACTCACCGTTTCACAAAACGGCGAAAGCCTATATTCTTTATCGGGAACAGCATGCCCAGATTCGAAATATCGCTACAAAAGCCCATGTGGAATTGGTTGAGAATTATGTCCAAAAGCTGGACTGGAAAATTCGGGAAAACAGCAATATGAGCTATTCCCTTCAAGGACTGAACAACTATATCTCTTCGGATATTACCTCCGAGTACTGGCTAAACCGCATATATCCGCCAGAGATCAGAAATGCCCATAAAAATGGTGACCTTCATATCCATGACCTGAGCCTGCTATCCGTTTACTGCGTGGGATGGGATCTCCAGGACTTGCTTACCGTCGGATTCAAAGGGGTTCCCGGCAAGGTGGAAAGTGCGCCGCCAAAGCACCTGCGCTCCGCCCTGGGCCAAATCGTCAACTTTTTCTATACGCTTCAAGGCGAGGCCGCCGGCGCCCAGGCGGTATCAAACTTTGACACCCTCCTGGCCCCTTTTATAAGATATGACGATTTGAGCTATAAAAACGTCAAGCAGGCGCTTCAGGAGTTCGTCTTTAACATCAACATCCCCACCCGAGTCGGGTTTCAGACACCGTTTACCAATATTACCATGGACTTAAATGTCCCCCAGATTTTTCGGGATACACCGGTGATCATCGGAGGAGAATACCAGGAGAAGACTTACGGTGAATTTCAACGGGAAATGGATATCTTAAACAGCGCCTTTGCTGAAGTCATGATGGAGGGGGATGCGAAAGGCCGGGTCTTTACCTTCCCGATTCCCACATACAACATCACCAAGGACTTTAACTGGGACAACCCGACGCTGGAAAACCTCTGGCGGATGACCAGCAAATACGGCATTCCATATTTCTCTAATTTTGTAAATTCCGATATGTCGCCTGAAGACGCCCGATCCATGTGCTGTCGTCTCCGGCTGGACAACCGACAATTGAGAAAGCGCGGCGGTGGCCTTTTCGGGGCCAACCCTTTGACCGGCTCTATCGGGGTCGTAACCCTAAACCTGCCAAGAATCGGCTATCTGGCCGAAGACCGGGAGGATTTCTTTAACCGCCTGGCCCGCCTGGCCCATATTGCCAAGGAGAGCCTTTCCATTAAACGAAAAATTCTCGAAAAATTTACCGATCAAGACCTCTATCCCTACTCCAAATTTTACCTGCGCGCCATAAAAGAGCGGACCGGCACGTATTGGAGCAATCATTTTTCCACTATCGGTATTATCGGCATGAACGAAGCCTGCCTGAATCTTTTGGGTGAGGATATCGGTACGGAAACAGGCCATGCCTTTTCCATTGAAGTACTGGATTATTTGCGGACCATGATGGAGGACATCCAGGAAGAAACCGGTGAAATATTCAACCTTGAGGCCACCCCGGCCGAAGGAACGGCCTATCGACTGGCCATGATAGACAAAAAACAATATCATGACATCCTATGTGCCAACGAGCCCCAATATCAATCCGGCGCCGATCCCTTCTATACCAATTCGAGTCAGCTGCCGGTTAATTATACTGATGATATATTCGAAGCCCTTGAACTTCAGGATGAATTACAGACTCGGTATACCGGCGGAACCGTTTTCCACACGTTCTTGGGCGAGCAGATAACCAACCTGGAGGCAACAAAAACGCTGATCAAACGCATCACGGATAACTTTCGGCTGCCGTATTTTACCATTTCCCCCACGTTCAGTGTGTGCGACAGCCATGGATATATTCCCGGATATCATGAGACATGTCCGACCTGTCAAAAAAAGACTGAAATTTATTCCAGAATCGTGGGATACCTGCGCCCCATCAATCAATGGAACAACGGGAAACAATCCGAGTTTGAGATGCGGGAGACCTTCGATATCGAACCGGTCGAGACAGAAGAGCTTGAGTATTCATGAATATCGGAGGATTTCAAAAAACTTCATTAATCGATTACCCGGGAAAAATAAGCTGCATCCTGTTTCTATCCGGATGCAATTTCGACTGCCCGTACTGTCATAACCCGGATCTGGTCCGGGGCAATAAGGCCCAGCCCGCTCTTGATGAACAACAATTAAAAGATTTCCTTTCAAAAAGACAGGGGCTTCTCGATGGGGTCGTCGTAACGGGCGGAGAACCAACGCTTCAACCCGATCTCCCGGATCTGTGCCGAACGATAAAAGCCATGGGGTTTGCCGTCAAACTAGACAGCAACGGATCCCGGCCCACTGTACTCAAACAACTGGTTGCCGAACAGCTCATCGATTATATCGCCATGGACATAAAGACGGCGCCGGAACGGTATTCACCGTTCATCTGCCGATCCTGCAACCCGGCGGACATTACCGAATCGATCCGTATTATTCTTACTTCGCAGCTGCCCCATGAGTTTCGAACCACCTGCGTTAGCCCCATTGTTGATGAAGAGGCGATCGCCGCCATGGCGACGCTCATCAACGGCGCCCGCCGTCACGCCCTCCAGAAGGTTCAATATGACACCGTTGACGTCCTACACCCCGAGTTTTTCCAAACCCATGACTGGTATATTGATGAGAGCACCCTTAAGCGGTATCAATCCTTAATAGCGGATCATGTAGGGACCTGTGTTATCCGGTGACGCGCTAACAGGATATTGAGGCCTGTCAAATTTTCAGTTGACACCAAAGGCTGTTTTTCATATCTTTCCGTTAACGTAAAGTTTTAACGGGATTCGTTCCCATAGCCGAATAAACATATTAACCCCTAACCGATAAAAGGAATCGAAAAATGTATGACCATCTACTGCCTGAGGCATCAAGAAAAATTCGGGACGAGGCCAGAGAACTGGTTCAATGGGTCCCCCGCCAAATGATTCTTGACATGGATCAGGATAAAATCAAATTCCCTAAAGAATTTTTGCAGGAAGCCGGGCGAAGAAACCTTATGGGATGCCGCTATCCCAAAAAATGGGGCGGACGAGACTTGGACTGGCAGACGACCGTGGCCGTTATGGAGGAAATCGGATCGCTGGGCTACATTTTCGCCTGCACTTTTGGCGTAGGCGCTGAACTGGTCTGTGACGCCATTGTCCAACATGGCACGGACGGCCAGAAGGAAAAATACGTTAAGCCGCTACTTAAAGGGGACATGTTTGCAGCCGAGTGTCTGACCGAGCCCCGGGGCGGATCGGACTTCTTTGGCACCACCACAACCGCCGAAGACAAAGGGGACTATTTTTTGGTAAATGGCCAAAAACGCTTTATTGTCGGAGCTGAAGGTGCCGATTATTTCCTGGTTTACGCAAAAACGGATCCCGAGGCAAAACCCCACAAAGCGTTGACCTGCTTGATCGTTGACCGCGGGCCCGGTGTTGAGACAAAATATTTATATGGCCTGATGGGGTGCCGGGGCGGCGGTGCCGGAAGGGTGGTATTCAAAGACGCGAAGGTCCCTAAAGAAAACGTAGTGGGCGAAATTAACGGGGCCTATGCAGTCTTTAAAACCATGATGATTCCGGAACGGTTGGGCACGGCCGCCATGACCATCGGCAGCGCCCGTCCCGCGCTGGATGTGGCTACCGGATATACCACCCGCCGGAAAGCCTTCGGCGCCACGATCAACAACTTTCAGGGGGTCAGCTTCCAAGTGGCCGAAGCCGCAATGCTGCTGGATGCCAGCCGATCCCTTATATACACCACAGCCCGCGCCGTGGATGAGAACATGGAGGAACACCAGCTCCGCCGGATGATCTCGGAAACCAAAAAGTTCGTTACGGAATCCTGTCAAAAGGCGGCGCATAATGCCATGCAGGTAATGGGGGGGATCGGTTACACCAATATCTATCCCATTGAACGAATCATTCGTGATCTCCGGCTGGCCTCCATCTGGACCGGCACGAATGAAGTCATGTCCATGATCATTGCCCATGAATGGTACCGCGAATACTTTGCCATGAAAGGCCCGGGGTCTATCAGGGACTATGAGAGTGATGCGGCTGAAGCAGAAGCGATGGATGAAAAAATCTATGAATGATTCAGGGAGGACTCTTGCACTGGCTGATCGATCTAATTAAAATCGTCGCGGTGCTCGCGGCCGCGGGAATACTTGGAAGCTGGTTTTTACGGGAAGTCAGGCGGACCAAACTTTCCGGCAAACCCTGGTACACGCCCTATATCTCGCCCCCAGGGCTTCTGATCTTCCTTGCCCTGCTGCTGCCGGTTCTCGCCTGGATTGTCCATCAATGATGGCTTCGTAAAAAAACGGTTCATTCCGCAGCCGCGGCATTTCTGCAGAAAGTAACGCTAACCTAAATTTAGGTCTAAAAACATCCGCATTGTCATTTCGAGCGGCAGCGAGGAATCTTTAACAATCAAGCCCCCCCCTTTTTCGCTCCTCGGTAAGAGAGTAAAATATCAGGTAAGCGTATCCTTGCCAGTCTCCTTCTGAAGCACATCCCGATACCAGCAGGCGAATTCAAACATGCCGATATAACGCTCATCCTCATTAATAATTCCTAGACAAAGCTCAAATGCCCCCCGCCCATACTCGTTGGAATATTCTCCCGGTTCGCGATTCTTGAAAAACTCACTTATCAGGGCCCGAGTTGTTCGCCGCGTCCGGTCCCGCCGAATATCAATGGGGTCTTTAGGCTTTAAAAACGGATCCCATTCATCATAGCCGCGCTTCAGCAGTTGTTTCTGACGCCGGGGGGACATCCGGTCAAAAATAGCCTTTTTTAATCTTTCAACTTCTTCAGGATCCATCGTCATCTTTACCTCCTTCGGCGGCTCCTTTTTCCTCGGATGAGGGGTCATTGATGCCCAGGTAGGCCTCATCATAGTCGGTCAACAACGCCAGGGACAATGGCACCAATACATCGGCCATCTTCACGTGTCTGGACTGTATCGCCTGAACAAACTCCGCAGACAGGGCCATTAATTGTTCGTGGACGACGTCCATATTAAACGTCGGGTAATTTTTCCCCTGGACAAATCCGGACCGACCACAGGTATGCCCCTTGCCGCCAATCGCCAAAGGTATTCCATAAACCCGACAGGCAATGGGACGATACGCATATAAATCGCATCGATCCTCATCATTCAGTAGGGGGCAGCGAATCCGTTCCTGGGCCACATCTTCCAGTACTTTTTCTTCGTCTTTACCTTCCTGAGTCGCCCTAAAAGCCGCTTTCTTTATTTTGTGGATCTTCCGGTCGGCGGCATTGGCTTTCTCCAGCAACGCCTCCCTTTTTGCGCCCTTGTATTGCTCTTTAAAATGATAATTGATATACAAGGCCTCGATCAATGTCAGGTCAAATAATGCATAACAGCAATCGGCGCAACCGGGCGTGCATTTAACCTCTTCAGGATACTGCCCTTTAACATGCGCAAAGGCCTTGTCCGCCTTTGCCACCAGCGCCTCATACCGTTTAAAAAATGGGGTAAAATCAATCTCCATAGTTTTTTTCCTCCACGAACATATCGAATCATCAGGTATCTTCGCCTGTTGACACATTTATATTTTACCTAAATTGATGGCTTCGTAAAAAGCGATTTATTGCGCTGGCGCACCATTTTTGCAGAAAGTAACTCTGAAAAGCGTCCGCATTGTCATTTCGAGCGGTAGCGAGAAATCTTTAACAATCAAGATTCCTCGTC
>JAGXLR010000026.1 GCA_018334555.1 Desulfobacterales bacterium | reverse complement strand
CCACATAGCGAATAAAGGCCTTCAACTCCCGGTAGGCCCATTTGGATTTCCGGTCTGCCTTTTTTTCAAATTTTTTCCGGGTGATGTCCACATCATCGGGCAGGTTGTTCCAGAAGCGCTCCCGAACTTCGGGGTCGGTAAGCGCCGCCATTGTGGCCAGCGTATTGATGACCGAGCGGTTGCCGACGTATGCGCCAAGCCGCGTTTCAACCAGTATAATTGCAGTGATGACGGTTTTATCCACACCGTATGCGTTTTCAATTTTTGACAACTTATCCTCATGGGCATTCATATAGTTTCTGGCGGAGCGAATCGATTGCTCAGAGAGGAATTGGTCATAGTTTAGGGTCGATTCCCGGTGTTTGAAATACGCGGACACGCCGTCAATGTCAAAGGCCATGGCGGCGTCGCCAAAAATCCGGTCTATCAGCTCGGCGCTGAAATCATCGTTTATCAGTGCCTGCCGGAGAGCTTTAAAACTGGCCGGGCCGGACTCGGCAGACGCTTTGCTCGGATCGGCGGAAACCGGGAAAGCAAGTAACGAGACAATGATGCAGGTATTTATAGTCAGGGATAATACCAATCTCACGAGTCACCTCCGCTGGGTTGGTTGGTTCTCAGCCAAAGCTCGCCTGAATCCTTTCTATATCACCTAAGCTGAGCGTTTCAAATTTTTAAACTTTTTGTTTCTATATTATTTTAAAGGGCTTAAATCAATTTCCCATTTAACAATCGGAAATCGCTCAGTTTAGGTATCAATTTCTCCGGCTGCTGCCTCAGCATGCTTGCAAATTGCGGGATAGACGTGATAGTTAACTATTTGATGATACTTAATGGGATATTCTCCCGGCTTTCAAGCCATACCCTCAACCTATGAATGCCATTGATTGCCGGGTCTGTCAAACCGGAATCCTGATTATTCGGAAGATATGAAAAAAAATACCCGGATTATATACTGCTGTCAGGAATGTGGCCACCAGAGCCCCAAATGGATGGGCAGGTGCCCGGAATGCGGGGCTTGGGATACACTGGTCGAGGAGAAGCCGCCTGCATCGGATCGGCATGGGAAAAACGACCCTTCCCCGCATACAGCCCCGGTGTCCATTGATTCAGTGACCCTTGATGCGGAATACCGGGTGCTGACAGGCATGCAGGAGTTTGACCGGGTTTTGGGCGGCGGTATTATTGACGGCAGCCTGGTACTAATCGGAGGCGACCCGGGCATCGGGAAATCCACCCTGATTCTTCAGGTTTTAAACGGGTTGGCCCAGGGGCCCCGGAGCGTCCTTTATATATCCGGCGAAGAATCGGTGCGTCAGCTGAAGATGCGGAGCCAGCGGCTGAATACGGCGGCTTCAAACATGCTGGTAGCCTCTGAAATCAATATCGAAATCATCCTTTCGACCGTGGATTCAGTAAAACCGGATGTCCTGGTGATTGATTCCATCCAGACCATGTTTTCTCCGGATGTGGCCTCAGCCCCCGGCAGTGTCAGCCAGGTCCGGGAGGCCACCATGAAACTGATGGCCATGGCCAAGCAGTCCGGCGTGCCGGTTTTTCTGATTGGCCACGTCACAAAGGAGGGTGCCATCGCCGGCCCGCGGCTAATGGAGCATATGGTGGACACGGTGCTTTATTTTGAAGGCGATCAGAACCATGTTTTCCGGATTCTCCGTGCGGTTAAAAACCGGTTCGGGTCGACGAATGAAATCGGGGTGTTTGAAATGAAGGAGGCCGGGCTTGCCGAGGTCCCGAATCCCTCCGCGGTTTTTCTGGCCGAACGGGCGGAGAATGCGGCCGGTTCTGTTGTCACCGCCTGTATGGAGGGGTCTCGTCCGATCCTTGTGGAGCTCCAGGCTTTGATCAGCAGTGCCGGCTTCGGTACGCCCCGTCGTACGGTCCTCGGTTTGGATCACAACCGGGTATCGCTACTGGTGGCGGTGATGGAGAAGAAGCTAGGCTTAAATATGGCCGGCCATGATATCTTCATGAATGTCGCCGGCGGCGTCAAGGTCTCTGAACCGGCTGTGGATCTGGGTATCGCCGCGGCAGTGGCCTCGAGTTTCCTGGATCGTGCGATACCCGATAAAATGATGCTTCTGGGAGAGGTCGGTCTTGCCGGAGAGGTTCGGGGGATTTCCCGGCTCGAGCCCCGCATCAGCGAGATCCGAAAAATGGGATTTACCCGGTGTATCGTGCCCAAGAGCAGCTTGAAGGCGGTGGCAAAAATGGACGGTATAGAGTTGATCGGCATTAACCGGCTCGGCGAAATGATGGATCTCCTGTTCTGAGCCCCTCGTTATATTGTTTGACACGTGATTGATTTCAGGATATGAAACGCCGCAACCCCAAATCCAGACAACAACCTGATTATTATGCGAAACGGGCTAGGCAGGAAAACTTTCCGGCCCGCTCCGTATACAAGCTTCAGGAAATTCAGAAGAAATATCGCCTGATCAAAAAAGGGCACGCCGTGTTGGATCTGGGATGCGCGCCGGGGGCCTGGCTAAAATATACGGCGGACCTCACAGGGGCGCGGGGCCGTGTTGTCGGCATCGACTTAAAGCCGGTGACGGAGAAGCTGCCCCCCCATGTGCGGGTGCTGACCGAAGATGTCATGGGCCTTGCCGAAGATCCGGATAAATGTTCGGCGCTTATCGGGGGCTGGGTCGACGCGGTGTTGAGTGATATGGCGCCGTCCACAACCGGCAAAAAAGATGTGGACGCCGCCCGCTCTTACAACCTGGGCCGGGCGGCGCTTTTAATTGCGGAATCCCTTTTGACGCCGGGCGGGGTTTTTGTCTGTAAAGTATTTCAGGGCGGGGATTTCGAAGAATTCGTCGGTCGTGTGAAATCGAGTTTTGAGGCGTGCCGGATATACAAACCGCAAAGCACGCGAAAAGAAAGCAAAGAAACCTATGTTATCGGTATTGGGAGACGATAGGAGGAGAACTCATGTCAGGACACAGCAAATGGGCAAACATTAAGCGCAAAAAAGGCGCGGAAGACGCGAAACGAGGCAAAGTCTTCACCCGGATTACCAAGGAAATCATCGTTGCCGCACGAATGGGCGGCGGGGATCCCAATGCCAACCCAAGGCTGCGCAATGCGATACAAAACGCCAAAAGCAACAACCTGCCAAAGGATAAAGTGGAACGGGCGATCAAAAAAGGCACTGGTGAGCTTGAAGGGGTCAACTATGAAGAGACCAGCTATGAAGGCTACGGGCCCGGCGGCGCCGCCGTGATGGTGGAATCCCTGACGGACAATAAGAACCGGACTGTTTCCGATATCCGGAATATTTTCAGCAAGCACGGCGGAAAGCTGGGGGAAAACGGATGCGTGGACTGGATGTTTGATAAGAAGGGCTGGATTGCGGTTAAAAAAACCGATGTGGATGAAGAGACCCTTATGAGCGCAGCGCTGGACGCCGGCGCCGAGGATATTCGCGAGGAAGACCAGAACAACTATGAGATCATTACCTCCCCGGATGCGTTTGAAGACGTAAAGGCCGCGCTGGACGAGGCGGGAATCCCCTATGAGAATGCGGAGGTCAGCATGCTGCCCCAGACCTACATCAACCTGAGCGGCAAGGAGGCGGAGCAGATGTATCGGTTAATGGATGCCCTGGATGATAATGATGATGTGCAGAAGGTCTACACCAATGCGGATATTCCGGAGGATGTGATCGCGGAGATGCAGTAGGAAGAGAGAAGGGGAAAGGTCAGGGCCTTTCGCTATTGCCCCTGCGAAGAGCGTAAGCGACGAGGAATCTTATAAAAATATTTTTGGCTGCCGATCGAAATGACAGCCATTAGAGTTCAATCATTTTCTGAACCGCTTGCATGGCGGGCTCCCGTATGTGCTCGGGGACCTTCACCTCGCCGGTGAGCTTTTCAAGGCTGGTTGCCACATCATCCAACCGGATTTTTTTCATATCCGTGCATAAAAGGGATTCGGATGCCGCAACGAATTGTTTTTCCGGCGAGGCCTTTTGCAGGGGATAGAGCAGGCCGATTTCCGTTCCCACGATAAGGGTCTCGGCCCTGGAGGCTTTGGCATATTTCAGCATGCCCGATGTGCTGGCCACAGCGTCGGCCATTTCCAAAACCTCGCGCCGGCATTCCGGATGGGCCATAAAAAGTGCGTCCGGGTACTCCTGGCGCCGGCGGGTTACCTCCTCAGGGGTCAGCCGGTCGTGATAGGGGCAGTAGCCGTCCCATGCATAGATGGTTTTATCGGTCTTTGTCGCCGTGTACCGGGCAAGATTGCGGTCCGGCACCATGAGGATCTCCTGCGAAGAAAGGCTGTTTGCCACTTTTACGGAATTGGCCGATGTGCAGCAGATCGTTGACATGGCTTTGACCGCGGCGGTGGAATTGACGTAAGTGACCACGGGCATATCCGGGGATTCCTTGATCCGGGCGGATAGCTGCTGCGGGGTGACCATATCGGCCATGGGACAGCCGGCGCTTTTATCCGGCAGAAGTACGGTTTTATCCGGACAGAGGATGGATGCGCTCTCAGCCATGAATTGGACGCCGCAGAACACAATGACCGCCGCCTCCGTTTTTGAAGCCTGAATGCTCAGCTCCAGGGAGTCCCCACACAGATCGGCGATATCCTGGATTTCCGGGGGCTGGTAATTGTGCACAAGAATAATGGCGTTTCTCTCGGTTTTAAGCCTTTGAACGGTTTCGGCTGGAGTCTCTTGCATGGCTATGCTCGCATCCTGTCTGTCCGCTATTGCTCCAGTTGAACCACATCCGCGCCCGGGGGGATCTCGAACTGGAATTTCGCGTCCTTGATGGTGTCTTTGAATTCGACATTGTTGAATTCGATCAGGGTTTCATCGCCGTAGGCGTTACGGGTGGAAACCTTGTCTACGATGAATGTCTTACGATTTATGTTCAGGAATATCTTGGATATATCCAGCTCTTTTTTCCTGGGGATGAGTTTCAGGGTATAATGGCCGGGCTGTTTGGCAGGGACTTTTTCGACCGTGAACGCTTTTTTTATGAGCTGGATGTTGGAGAGAAAGCTTGCGCCCTTGCCGTTTCCGAAATAGGTGAGGGCGTCGCCGACAATCACTTGGTTGTCCGCCGGCCGGTGAATCCAAAGGGTCTCGCCGTCCGTGATGATGGCGTGCGCATCCGGTGTGTCGTACGCCCACCGCATCATTCCGGGATGCTTGAACCACACCCGCCCCGTGGCGGTATCGGTTATATCCATGGCCTCAAGGGTCGATTGCTGAACAAAGTCAGCCGCTATATTCGTCCCGCCGTATCGGGATTCAAGCTTCGCAATAATTTCGTTTTTTGCCATGCCGGTGTCTGATTCCGATGGTTGTTGGCAGAAACCGGCTGCCGTAGCGGAGAGCAGCAGCAGGGCGTAAACGGCTGTTAGGCCTAAATATCGCATAGACATAGACTCCAATGATGATATATCCGGATTAAATAAACAATTTTCCTATCACAATGGGACAGGCATGTAAATAAATCGCTTTTTACGAAGCCATCAAATTTCAAATCTCAAAAAACAAACAATACCCAAATTCCAATGACCAAAATTCAAAACAACGGGACATTCGACAAAAGAGGGGTTGTTTTAAAAATTGGGATTTAATCTTGGCCCTTAAACCTTGGCCCTTAAACCTTGCATCTTTCCCCTTTCCCCTTTCCCCTTTCCCCTTAAGGCAACTATGGCTGAAAAGCGGCGGGGCATCTGTTGTGAGTAAACGTAGTTAATATATAAACTTCTGATTTCTTAATAAAATTATATAAAACAAATGCTCAGAATTTTCTTGACACGCTTTTGGTATTCTTGTATTAAATATTTTTTTAATTTTTGTAATTGATGGTTTTGTAAAAAGTCCAATATTTGTGTTGCGCTTCCGTCCCCCGTAATTTCACGTACAGCTAAGTACGCTGCATTAGAGGGGATTTGCGCGTCCCCGGATCTTAGCTGGGGTTTGAACTTTTTACTTTGCCATCCCAAAATCGACTTTTTATGAGATTGTCTGTAATTGGTTTTAACATTTTGGATGTTGTGAGTCTAATCTTAGTCAGGAGGTTATTATGAGAAGAATTGAGAAGGCGGCCGTAATCGGTTCCGGCATTATGGGGGGTGGGATCGCCGCCCTGCTGGCCAGTGCCGGAATCCCTACACTTCTTTTGGATATCGTTCCTTTCGATTTAAAAGATGAGGAAAAGAATGATCCGAAAGCCAGAAACCGGATCGTCCAGGGCGGCCTGGACGGGGCGGTAAAAGCGAAACCCCCGTTGTTCATGGATAAGAAAAAAGATGTGGATCTTATCAGCATCGGCAACCTTGAAGACGATTTGGATAAGCTAAAGGAGTGTGACTGGATCGTTGAGGTCGTCGTGGAAAAACTCGAGATCAAGCAGGACCTGTTCAAAAAGGTCGACGGCGTCCGCAAGCAGGGAGCCATTGTAAGCTCCAACACTTCCGGTATCCCCCTGCAGCAGATGTCCAAAGATCTAAGCGACGATATGCGCCAGCATTTTCTGGGCACCCACTTTTTCAATCCCGTGCGCTATATGCATCTGCTGGAGATCATCCCCGGCCCGGAGACCCTTCCGGAAGTCTTGAATTTCATGGCCGATTTCGGCGAGAAATTTTTGGGTAAAGGCATCGTGTGGGCCAAAGATACCCCCAATTTTGTCGGCAACCGTATCGGCGTCCAAAATATCGGAAAAGCCATGCAGGCCATGCTGGATCATGGGCTTTCCATCCCGGAGGTGGACGCCCTTTTCGGTCCGCCCATGGGCCGCCCCAAAACGGCGGTGTTCAAAACCTCCGACCTGGTCGGGCTGGACACCATGAAGCACGTGGCCGATAACTGCTATAATATGTGCCCGGAGGATGAAAACCGGGAGACCATGGCGGTTCCGGAATTCGTCAAGAAAATGGTGGAAGAAAAAAATCTTCTCGGCAATAAAACAAAGGCCGGTTTTTATACCAAGGAGGTAACTCCCGAATTCAAGCAGATTCGAAAAGTCATCAATCCCGATACGCTTGAATATGAGGAGTATGGAAAGGCCGAATTCCCCTGCCTGCAGGAGGCCAAGAAAAAAGAAGATCTGTCCGAAAAAATGCGGGCGATCGTATACGGCGACGACAAAGGCGCCAAATACGCATGGGATGTGGTCTCAAACGGTTTGATCTATTGTGCCAACCGGATCCCGGAAATATCGGATACCATCGTTGATATCGATAACGCCATGAAATGGGGATATAACTGGGAACTGGGGCCGTTTGAAACCTGGGACGCCATCGGGGTGAAAGAATCCGTTGAAAAAATGGAGGCCGATGGGCTGAGCGTTCCGAACAATATCAAGGAAATGCTGAACTCCGGCGCCACGAGTTTCTATAAACTGGAGGGCGGCACGAAGATGTTCTTTGATTTCGCCTCGAACAGTTATAAATCGGTGCCGATGAGCGACAAACAAATTATACTGGCCGATCTCCGGGCCAACAACAAGGTGGTCAAAACCGTCGCCTCATGCTCCCTCATTGATTTGGGCGACGGCGTCTTCGACCTGGAATTCCATTCCAAAATGAATGCCATCAACAATGAAATGGTCGAGTTCATGGCGGAAGCCGGGGAATATGTCAGGCAAAATGGCGTCGGTATGGTCATTGGTAACCAGGCAACCGGCATGCCGGCTCCGTTTTCAGCCGGCGGCGATCTGGCCTTTATGCTGGGCTGTGCCAAGGAGGGCAATTTCAATGAGATCGATAAATTCATCCGGACCGTGCATACGGGCATTATGAGCACCAAATATGCGCCGTTTCCGGTTGTTGCAGCCCCCTTCGGCCTGGCTTTGGGCGGTGGCTGCGAAGTCTGTATGTCCGCGGACAAGATGGTTGCCAATGCGGATCTGTTCATGGGGCTTGTTGAGATTGGCGCCGGTCTGGTCCCGGGTGGCTGCGGAATGATCCATCTGTGGCGCAATTTTATCGAATCCAAGCCGGATGTCGCCACTATAACGGATTATGCCGGCTTCTTTACCCAGGCATTCATGAATGTCGCCCAGGCAAAAGTTTCCAATTCGGCAGCGGATGCCCGCAACAAGGGTTACCTCCGTCCCACCGACCGGATCGTGTTCAACAAGGACAACCTGATCGGTGAGGCCAAGAAAGAGGTCCTGAAAATGGTGGATGATGGCTATGTCCCGCCAAGAAAGGTAAAACGGCCCGTGTTCGGTCGGGAGGCTCAAGGCATGATCTGGTCTGAGATGCTTAATATGAAGGTCGGCGGCTACATCACGCCGCACATGGAAACAATTGCGAAGAGAGCCGCTTACTGTATGTCCGGCGGTGATGTGATCCAGGGGACGCAGGTCAGTGAGGAACACTTGATGACTCTGGAACGAGAGGCTTTTGTGGATCTGTGGAAAACGGAAAATACACAAAAGATGGCCGAACATATGATGAACACAGGCAAGCCCTTGATGCTGTAAAAAAAATCCAAAACGGAAATTTTAGGAGGATATACAGATGAGAGAAGCATATAT
Organism: Desulfobacterales bacterium; assembly: GCA_018334555.1. GTDB lineage: Bacteria > Desulfobacterota > Desulfobacteria > Desulfobacterales > Desulfosalsimonadaceae > M55B175. The sequence continues at coordinate 17,062 of JAGXLR010000026.1, read as the reverse complement.
TGTAACCTCGTTGAGAACGCCTGGCTGTCGACGCAGAAAAGGGGCGTTTGCCCAGACGCGTCCGGAAAATCTTTTGAAAACGGTTATTGATGCCGTTATGGAAAGAACGCCGAATGTGGAGAAAAAGGATGTAGAGGATGTCCTGCTCGGCTGCGCATTCCCGGAGGCCGAACAGGGGCTGAATATCGGCCGTGTGATGGCCCAGATGTGCGGATTCCCGGATGCCACATGCGGCGCCACCGTTAACCGGTTCTGCTCCTCCGGTCTGGAAGCCATTGCGCTGCAGGCCATGCGCATTAAATCCGGCTGGTGCGACGTCGCCCTCGGCGGCGGCATTGAATCCATGACCATCGTTCCCATGGGCGGCAACACGCCGCGCCCCCATCCGGATTGGGCAAAGGAGAATTCGGATGTCTATATTTCCATGGGCGCCACGGCTGAGAACGTGGCCAATCGCTATAATATTACCCGGGAAATGCAGGATGAGTTCGGTTACCATTCCCAGATGAAGGCGATAAACGCCAAGAAGAACGGTCTGTACAAGGAGCTCGTCCCCACGCCGGCCGTTAAGTATGTGGAGAAGGAAGACAAAAGTTGGGAGCAGAAAACCTGGCTGCAGGATTTTGACGACGGGATCCGGGAAGCCACCACCATGGAGGGGATGGCCAAGCTAAAACCCGCATTTGCGGCAAACGGCTCGGTTACGGCGGCCAATTCCTCCCAGACCACTGACGGCGCTGCGGTAACACTGGTGATGAGCGAGGAGGCGGTGAAGAAGTTTGATGTCAAGCCGATCGCCAAGCTTAAATACTATACGGTTGCGGGTGTTCGCGCCGATGAGATGGGCGTGGGACCGGCCTATGCCATTCCCAAGGTGCTAAAAATGGCGGATATGAAGATCGACGATTTCGGCGTGATCGAAGTCAACGAGGCCTTCGCCTCGCAGTGCATCTACTGCCTGCAGCAGCTGGGTCTTTATGACAAGAGAGAACAGTGGCTGTCAGATAGTGACAAGCGTCGCATCAATGTCAACGGCGGCGCCATTGCCCTGGGCCACCCCTTGGGCTGCACGGGCGCCAAACTCTGCGCCCAGGTGATGACCGAAATGCAGGAGCGGGGCGCCAAATATGGCCTCGAATCCATGTGCATTGGCGGCGGCATGGGTGCTGCGGCCATTTTTGAGCTGTGTGAATAGCAAGTCTTTATTTTTTATCGTGTATAAAAAAGGCCGTCCATCGGGCGGCCTTTTTTATTTGCCATTCCAGGATCGCCGTGGGGGCTATCCGCTTTTCCAGAACCAGGGGAATTTCTTTCGGGGCGGATTTTTGATGATCATCACCGGAATCTCTTTCTCCATGAGCCGGAAGGATTCAAAAATATTGCCCAAAAGTGAGGTGACCGTTGCCGTATCCCCTTGAGCCCCGACGATGATCAGCCGGCTGTTTTTTTCTATCGCCACTTGATAAATATTTTCGGCTTCGCCGGCGAGCTCATTGCCGGACTCGATCCGGCAGGGGAAGGCCTCCGGCGACAGGCCGTAGTTTTTTAAAAAATTTTGATACGTTTTTTGGGCCTGCTGCTGATGATGACTGGCGCTACGTTCCGTAGTGGCCGGAAAGTATGCCCGGCTCGGATCGGAAACAAAATAGCAGGCCATTTTCACGCCCCATGTTCGGGATAGGTCCAGGGCCCGTTCGAATGCCCTGACGGATTCGCTGGAAAAATCAACGGCGCACAGGATGGGATCAATCGTTTTTTCAGCAGTTTGGGGTACAAACAGGATGTCGCTCGACGCCTCTGCGGCAATCTTATGACCGTAGCGGGCCTGTCGGTTTTCCCCGGATTTCTGGCCGATTAATGTGATATCCACTTCGTTTGCCTTGATATATTCGATGATCTCCCGGGTCGCATCCTCATAGCCGACCTGAGTATCAATTTTCCAATCGATCTCTTCTTCAAAATGCCGGTCCACAGATCGGTGCATTTCATCCCGGATGATTTCATTCAACTCGGTTTCTATATCCGGAAAATCCCTGTTCCCCCGGTTTGGCAGATCGTAGGCCTGGATGGCGTGGAAAAAAATGACTCTATGGGCGGACAGGGCTTTGGCCATGAATGCGGCGTAGCTGATCACATAGGTGTCAATGTCGGTTAAATCCAGGCAGACCAGAATGCTTCGAACCGGCTCTAATGTTGGGACATTGGTTTCTGTTGGCATAATAACCCTACTTTTAAGCTTTTGACTCCCCCCCGCCCTCGTCGGGAAAGGCCTTTTCTCCGGAACCCTTCCGGGTTTCCTTCTGATTGAGCAGCCGCTGGATCAAATCCTCATAGGATTCCCTTTCAACCGTCTTGGCCCGCAATTCTTCAGTCTCGTATTCCTCTTTCAATCCTTTCCAGAGGCTATAGCCCATTATGAGCAATAATAGGGCAAAAGGCAAGCCCGTGGTAATGGAGGCGGTTTGAAGGGCGGCCAGACCGCCGCCGATGAGGAGTACGGCGGCTACTGCGCCTTCCATTGACGCCCAGAAGACCCGTTGCCCTACTGGGGAATTCAGCTTGCCGCCCGATGTGAACGCATCGACGACCAGGGAACCGGAGTCGGAGGATGTGATAAAAAAGCTGATTACCAGAACTATCGCGGCAAAATTGGTGATCTGAGAAAAGGGGAACTGACCCAACAGGTAATAGATGGCCACTGCCACATTCTCTTTGACCGGATCGGCGATAGAGCCGATATTCTCCATTTCGATAAACAGGGCGGAGCCCCCGAACGCCGTTATCCACAAAAAGGTCAGCAGCGACGGAATGATCAGTACGCTCAAAACAAACTCCCGGACGGTACGGCCTTTTGATATCCGGGCGATAAACATGCCCACAAACGGGGACCAGGAAATCCACCAGGCCCAATAAAAGACCGTCCAGTTATTCTGCCAGCTGCTGTCCTGATAGCTTTCCGTCCAGAAGGCCGTACTGAAAAAATCCTCCATATAGGCGCCCAGGTTCTGGACAAAGGAGTCCATTATTAAAACGCTCGGGCCCAGAATCAGTAAGAACACAAGCAATAGGCCGCCCAGGTTGATGTTCATCTCACTGAGGCGTTTGACCCCGTGATCGAGTCCTGAAACCACGGAGAGGGTGGCGGCAAACGTAATGATCGCCACGAGCAGTACCTGGATGGTGGTATTGTCCGGCACCCCGAACAGATGGTTAAGCCCGGCGTTGACCTGCTGCACGCCAAATCCCAGGGAGGTGGCCAGGCCGAACAGCGTGGAGAGAACGGCCAGCACATCGATGACATCCCCCCACAATCCATGGACCCGGTCCCCCAGCAAGGGGTAAAAAATCGACCGGATGGCCATGGGGAGCTTCCGGTTGAACGCAAAAAAGGCCAGCGCCATGCCGACCAGGGCATATATCCCCCAAGGGTGGAGGCCCCAGTGCAAAAATGTCGTTTTCATGGCCACCTTTGCGGCTTCAATCGGGGAGCCGCCGCCATAGGGGGGCTCCATAAAATGATAAATCGGTTCGGCAACGCTCCAGAATAGGATGCCGATGCCCATCCCGGCGCTAAAGAGCATGGAAAACCATGAAATTCGGGAGAAATCGGGCACCGCGTTTTTGCCGCCAAGCCGAATATTCCCCACCCGGCTGAAGGCGATAAAGACCATGAGAAAGAGGTAGAGATTGACCGCAATCACCAGAAACCAGCCAAAGTTATTGGATATAAAGCTTTGCATGGCTGAGAATACGCTCTCCATCGGCCCGCCCACAATGAGGGTGACAGCAATAAATAGCACCGCCAGTATCGCGGATGGCCAAAAGACCGGCGGATGAATATCAAAATAACGGTTTCGGGATGTTTGGGGGGATTCCGACGCTTTCGGTTTATCGGTCATGAGAATCTATCCTGTGCGTCAACAATTTACCAATGCCTGATTATCAAACTGGAGCGGCTATATCCATAACAGGTCAAATATAGTCGATTATGGCGGATGCCGCAACCCTAAAAACATGCCGGCCGCCGATCAGTAAGCGGATGAGCCGGTCTTGAAAAAAAAATCGTCTGCTATGGCGGCATCAATTATTTGACTCCGGTAAAATGCCCTTTATAATAATTTAAAGCACATTTTAGCCTTGGCTGATTGAGAGAGTCTGCGTATGTACGCTCAGTTCAACAATTTTTTGGAGGATATTTCCGATCCCGTCTATCTGATGGATCCGGAAGGCGCCATTTATTATTTGAATGATGCGGCTCGCGGCGTAATGGGGCTGGGCCGGGAGGAAAAGTCGACAGGTTTTACCCTGTCGGATTGCCATCCGAAGCAAGTGGAAGAGATGATCCGGGAGGAAGCCATTCCGTTTGCCATTGAGAACGGCCGTTGGCGGGGCAAGAGTGTGCTGATGACACGGCACGGCATGGAACTGCCCGTGCGTCAGATTATCAATGTGCAGCGCACCTCATTGGGCGGAATTGCGCACCTATCGTCGATTTTTAAGGCGGATATCGATGAATATTTTGGAAAAGCCCGTCAAATTGATCGCCTGACGCAGCTGGAAACCCTGATCCGTTTGTCAAAACACGTACTAGAGGAAAACAAACGCAGAGAAGTCATTCATCGGGTGGTCTCAGCGGCCTGTGAATTGGCAAAGGGCAATATTTGCGTATTCTGCAACATTTATCCGAACGGTGAAGTCTCCATCGAGAGCACGTCCGATGAGGGGGCCATTGATGCCGGTTTGATGGCCGATGTCCGTAACCTACTATCAGCCCCGCAGTTCGTGGAAGTTTTGAGCCGCCGGAAATCCCTCTGCCTGGCTTCAGACGATTTCTCCGGCTATATCGAAAGAAGCCCCGGATCGTCTGGAAGTGCCCGGTTAAACCGGCTGAGATACCTTATCTGTGCCCGGCTCATCGAAGCCCCGGGGCAGGTGCCGGCGGCGATCCTGGTCGGTAACTCGGATAACGTGGCATTCACTTCTGAAGATGAGGCCATGTTGATCCACCTGACCGCCTTTACCGAACTGGCATTGCGCCATATCGCGGCCCACCGGGAGGCCAGACGACAGTCCAGGGAAATGGAGCTGATTTTTACCAACCTGAAGGAAGCGGTGATGGTCTGTGGGGCCGATGGCTCTCCGATAATGGCCAATCCGGCCTGCATTGGCTCCCTGGGATTTGACCCCAAGGGCGGCTCCTGCCGTGATATTGCCCGACAGATGCGGCTGCAGCATCCAGACGGGTTCCGGGTTTTTGCCGATGAGATGCCCTATGCCCGAGCGCTGCGGGGGGAGACTGTGCTGGATGAGCGCTATTACGGATATGATGATAACGACAATCCGCTTGTCTTTGTGGTCTCATCTACGCCTTTATACCGGGGCGATGAAGTCATAGGGGCGGTAACGGTGTGGCGGGATGAAACCGACCTGGAGCGTCTGACGGAGCAGTTGATAGCCGATCAATCCGCATTGCAGACCATCATCCAAAGTGCGCCTGAGGGGATTGTGGTTGTTGATAAGGAATGCCGGATTACCATGGCCAACCCCACGGCGGTCCAGCTGTATGGACGGGAGGTGCCCTACGGCCAGTCGTTTGTTTCCCATAGCGGGCTAAAATTTATCTATCCGGACGGCGTGCCTTATGATCCCCGGGATCTGCCGTTGTCCCGCTCCGTATTCAACGGAGAAGTGCTGATCGACCAGGAACTCGCTCTTTCGCTGCCAAATGGAAACATAAGGTATCTCTCGGTGAATACGACGCCCATAAAAAACCAGACAGATGAGATCATCGGCGGCGTTGGGGTATTTCACGATGTCACCCAGCGGCGCAGTGAAAAAATACGGCTTCAGCAGGACAGGGACCAGCTTGAAAGACGGGTCGCCGAGCGAACGGTGGAGCTGGAGAAGCTGGTCGAGACCCTGAATACGGAAATCGAAGAGCGCAAGCGGGTTGAACAGAAGCTTCGGAAGTCGCAGGAGGAAATTTTGCTGATGTCCAGACGCACCCTTGAGGCGATCGAGGCGGATAAACAGACGGTGGCCAAGGAGCTGCACGACAGTATCGGCGCCAGCCTGGCGGCCATAAAGTTTAGCTTGGAAGAACAGCTGTCGGCTATGAAGCCGCAACCGAATGTGGAAACGGAGTCTCTTGAAAAGATCGTTTCCTATCTCATGTATACCATCAAGGAAACCAAGCGGATATCGGCCGCCTTGCGACCGACAACGCTTGATAATCTGGGCCTGCTGGCCACCATTGACTGGTTTTCCAGGGAATTCGAGGGGGTCTACAAAGAGATTAGGGTCACGCATGATATTTCTCTACAGGAGTCCGAGTTGTCGGATGCGATGAAGATCGTCATCTACCGGATTCTTCAGGAATCCATGAATAATGCCGCCAAGCACGCCAATGCGTCGAATATCCATTTTATCTTGGCCAAGCATAACAGGGGGGTCCAGATGACTGTGAAAGACGACGGCTGCGGATTTGAGCCGCAGTCCGAGCTTTTTGCCGCCGATCCTTTAAGCGGCCACGGCATTGAAGGGATGCGGGAGCGGGCCGAGCTTTGCGGCGGTCGGTTCGAAATCGACTCCAGCCGGGGCCAGGGAACAAAAATCACGGTAACCTTGCCGTTTTGAGGGGAAACAGGGACATGGTGGGGGGCGGCTGTATGGCAAAAATACATGAAAACCCCTATAACGCTCCCGGTATTTTACCGTTATATTAAAATTATGACCTAAATTGGGCGAATTAGCCATCTATGGATGGGAACTATCTAATGTGTATAGGGTCGAACGGGGTTCTTGACGCGCTATGGCACTATCAAAAAGTGAAATTCAAAAGGAAATGATCGAGGTATGGCGGCGTTACATTAAGCAGATGGAACGGTCGCTTTCCCGGCTCGAACAGGAAATTCGGCAGGGGCAGACGAACCCCGGCGGTTTACGCAGGGAATGGCTGCAGCATGTGGACTGTGTGATCGAGGAGATCGACAATGTAATATTTTCCATCGGTGAGCCCAAATATGCCAATGGAGATGATGCCGAACTAATTAGAAATTTAAAAAGACGGGTCTATAAGTTCAGCAGCCAGCTGCATGAAATCAGGAAACGCTCAGATGAGGCGAAAGCGAGAGATGACAGCTACTCTTTTTGAATCAGCCCCTGATCAATGGCAAAGGCGGTCAATGCGGCGGCGTTATGGAGATCGAGCTTTTGCATGATATTGGCGCGGTGTTTCTCCACTGTTTTCCCGCTAATGTTTAAGAACCCGCCAATTTGTTTATTGGTATAGCCTTCCGAAAGCAGTTTCAAAACTTCCCGTTCCCGGTGGGTAAGACTTTCCCAGGAGGACTTTGATTTGATCTTTTTATGTCCCTGGAGGTAGCCCTCCATGACATTCTCTGAAATCCCCGGGCTGATGTAGGTCTTCCCGTTTAAAACGCTGTTTATGGCAAGCAGCAGTTCATCGCGGCTGGCGTCTTTGATGCAGTAGCCGTTCGCCCCGGCCTCAAATGTTTCGATGACATACTGGTCGGATTCGTGGATGGTCAGTACCAGGATCCGCATATCCGGAAACAGGCGTCGGAGCTCCTTGATTACACTGATGCCGCTCAAGCGGGGCATGGAAAGGTCCAGTAGCAGAAGGTCGGGCTGTTTTTTTTTGATCGAATTGATGGCTTCCAGGCCGTCACTGGCTTCGCCGATAACCTCGAGCCCTTCTTTTGACGCGAGCATGGCTTTCAGGCCGTCCCTAAACAGCTGATGGTCTTCTGCAATAAAAACGGTTTCTTTATTTTCCATAGTCTCTGCCAAAAAACGGCTCAAGGGCCAATGTCATCCTCTTTTCCCTTGTACTTTTTACGAAACCCTTAAATTTGACAGTCTCGTAAAAAGTCAGTTTAGAGATGGCAAAGTAAAAAGTTCAAGATCAAGGCGCACAAAATCCCGAGGAATGCAGCGTACTTAGCTGTACGTGAAATTCCGAGGGATGGAAGCGCAACACAGATATTGGACTTTTTACAAAGCCATTAAATTTATAATAAAAAGTTTGCCCATTGTAAATAAAAATTTGCCCAAGTAAGGCAAATTATAGGAAAATATCAAACTCCGGGGGGATCTTCAGGGGGCTTTGGGGAAAAAATAAAAAGGGCGGCTTTTTGCGCCGCCCTAAATGGATTGCAATTAAATCTTGGGCTATGAGGCCATATCGCTTTGGGCCAGTTCTTCGTAGTCGGGCAGCTCTTTTTTGATATAATCCTTTATTTTCAGCAGGATTTCACGCTCGATCTGGCGGACCCGTTCTCTGGAGATGCCCAGAAAATTACCGATTTCCTGGAGGGTCTGGGGGGTTTCAGAATAAATTCGCTTGTCGAAAATATTTTTTTCCCGATATGTCATGGTTTTTCGAAACTGCCCGATTTTCTTGCGGAGCATGTCGGACATTTGTTTTTTTGAAACCTGCTCCTCCGTGGATTCATCGTCGGATTCCAGGACCTCGAGCCATTCCGTATTCGATTCCGTATTCAGGGGCGCATCAAGAAATACGTTGCTGCTGTGAAGCCGCTGATCCATATCAGTAATGTCGTTTTCCGAAACACCGCAATTTTGCGCCAGCCGGGCGGGTGTGGGGTCGATACCCTGGCTGGCGAGCTTGTCTTTCTCCTGGCGGAGTTTGAAGAAAAGCTTTCGCTGGCCTTCTGTGGTCACGATTTTGACCACCCGGAAGTTATCCTGAATATATTTGAGAATATAGGCTTTTATCCAGAACGCGGCATAGTACGAAAATTTGACGTTGCGGTTCGGATCGTATTTCTGTGCCGCCCGGAGGAGACCGATATTTCCCTCCTGGATCAAATCGTTCATGTTGTGCTTCCAGAATCTCTGGAACTTCATGGCGATTTTCACGACAAGCCGCAAATTGCAGACCACAAGCTGATAAACCGCCGCCTGATCGCCGTTTTCCTGGACCCGCCGGGCCAGACTGATTTCCTCTTCGCGGGTCAAAAGGTGGTGTTTGCGGATATCAAACATATACCGCTGAAGCGCATCTGAACTGGCTGCAGCTGTCGTCTTTTTTTCCTTTGTTCCCTCATCCTCGGTCTCTTTTGGCCCAACACCTGGCACCGATGAGGCGGCCGTCAGGTTCAACTCAGGGGTTTCGGTTTTCGTCGTTTCAGTAAACATTTTACCTCTTCCTTTCATATTGACGGTTCTGATTCCACCCAACAGCTATTCCCAAAATTATCAGGATAGGGCATCCTGAGAAATTTTTCCGAATTTTGATATCACTATATTTGGTTTTGGGTGGCATGTGTATTGGGGAAAGGATGTATTTTATGCTTCGGGGGTATGTAGTCTTTGCAGAAAAAACCAGCACCCTCCGAAGCCGAATGTCGGGTTAGCTCTTTTTTCAAAAATAAAAATCGAATAGGGGGATATCAAACCGGCTGGGCAGTCAATTCTTGTGTTTAAAAATCCAACATATGGCGTTGAAATCCTCGACACATATAACCTTTTGTAATTATAATTATAAATTTTTAAACAGGTTAAAAACGGGTCGGGTGTGGTAAATAACCACAAAATGCGAATCGCCGCATGCGGAGGAATCGCCCTTTGTCAAAATTTTATACTATAATTTTGATGGCTTCGTAAAAAGCGGTTTATTCCGCCACGGCGGTATTTTTGCAGAAAGTAACTCTAAAAAACATCCGCATCGTCATTTCGAGCGGCAGCGAGAAATCTTGAACAATCAAGATGCCTCGTCGCTTTTGCTCCTCAAAATGACAGAGAGCTAAGCTTCTGGAATATTAATATATATTTTCAAGTTACTTAGAAGTCCAATATCTGTGCGGCCCTTCCGTCCCCCGGAATTTCACGTACGGCTAAATATGCTGTATTCCTCGGGATTTGCGCGTCCCCGGATCTTAAACGGGGCTTGAACTTTTTCTTTGCCATCCCAAAATCGACTTTTTACAAGCCTGTCAATTTTAATGAGTTAAACCTATACCCCGTTATTTGGCATCGGTTTTGCTGTTTATATAGACAGATGAAAACCGACCACTAAAAGAAGGGGGTGAAAACATGGCACGACATGAAACCAAAAATGGTGTGGCCGGCTTCCAGGTGGTTGAAGACGCATGTATCTGGATGAAAGCCGGCGTGATTAGTTTCCGGAAGTGCGACAATGACTATGATTGTGCGACTTGCCCATTTGATCGGGCCATGCGGCGAAGCATGAAGAAGCATAGCGGGGACAAAGGCGCGGAAAAGGCGTTGAGCTATGCAGAGCAGCTGAAAAAACAGTATGGCGGCGCCAAACGGCCCTGCCGGCATGCATTGACAGGTCGTGTGGATGCTCCGAAGATCTGTACCAATAATTACGCGTGCGGCAGCTGCGCCTATGACCAAATGCTTGATGATATGGATTTGATTGACGATATCACGCCTCCCGCCTACCGAATGGTTGCCGGTTATCGGCTGGCGGATTCATACTATTACCATATGGGCCATACCTGGGCCCGGTTCGAGCATGGCGGGCGAACCCGGATCGGTTTTGACGACTTTTTCGGCAAACTGTTCGGCGTACCGGAGAAAATCGAACTGCCGCCGCTGGGGGCTAAAATCAGCCAGGGTGAGCAGGGGATTTCATTTTTCCGGGATAATCATGGGGCCGGCGTTTTGGCCCCGGTGACGGGCCGTGTGCTGGCCGTCAATCATAACGTCAGGGAACATCCCGAAATCAGCCATGAGGATCCCTATCAGAGCGGCTGGCTGTTTATCCTGGAGCCGGACATGCCCAAACGCAATCTTAAACAACTGCTCTTCGGCCGGGAATGTGAGGAATGGATTGAACAGGAACAGCATCAGCTGCTCGAGTTGATCAGCCCGAAATATCGGAGTCTGGCGGCAACCGGCGGGAAACCGGTGGACGATTTGTTCGGCAATATTCCGGAAATTGGTTGGGACCGCCTGGTTCGGAGCTTCCTGCGGACGGAACCGAGGTAGGCATCAGCCATCGGGCCCGATTGATGCCAGCGCCGGACGACGGGGGCCGTCCAGAAAATTCCGGCAAGCGGGGCAGTAGTTTAACTCAATGGCGTCCAGGGTCTCGATAGTGCCTGAAAAATGCATCAGGCAATGGCTATCCCGGCAGTGGAAAAGGTTGAACAGATGCCCGAGTTCATGGAGCGCGACTTTTGCGCTACGCTCATAAAATTCTGCCTCGGATGAGCGGGTACCGTTGTTGCGGTATTGAAGCCGGGATAATGAGATAACCGCATGATCCCCGCCTTGTTGGGCCTCCCCCAATACATGCGTAAAAATCGGTACGAACAGATCCGCCTCAACCAGTCCGAGAATTTTTGTGCAATCCGCAAATGCGCAGCTCTCAAGGTGCTGAATGATCTTGCCGGCATCATATTGAAGCCGTTTTTCGTCAAGGCATGCCTGCGGCAGGCCCTGGGCGGGCAAACAGCATGTGGGCAGATTCAAGTAGCCCAATATATGGCCGGATATAACTTTTAAAACCATTTCGGGAATCCGACCGATAGCCACAAGGCCCACCGTGTGTTTTTCTCGATCCTTTATCAATTTTCTTTGCCATCCTAAAATCGACTTCTAAGTAATTTGAAAATATATATTAATATTCCAGAAGCTTAGCTCTCTGTCATTCCGAGGAGCGAAAGCGACGCGGCATCTTGTTTGTTAAAGATTTCTCGCTGCCGCTCGAAATGACAAAATTGGATGAATCGTCTCAGTGCCTCTAACCTGTCGCAAAAGTTCCTAACTGCAAAAATAGCGCGCCAGCGTAATAAATCGCTTTTTACGAGATTGACAATCTTTTAGTCCATGTTTCTATGGAGACCATACTTATTCATTTTCTGGTACAGCGTGGAACGGTTGATCCCCAGGATCCTTGCCGTTTGACTCATATTGCCGCCGCATTCATCCAGAATCGCTTTTATATGGTGTTTTTCCATTTCAATCAAAGACCGGCCTTCCGGCACAGCCGCCGAGGCGGCTTTCAGGAACGAAAAATCCCTTTCCGTCAGGGTTCGGGATTTGGACAGGACGACCGCCCGCTCGACGGCATTCTCCAGTTCTCTGACATTGCCGGGCCAATCATAGGATTTGAGTATTTTTTCGGCCCCCCGGTCCACGCGATCTGCATGCTTGGTGGTCTGCTGGCTGTATTTGGCGAGGAAATGTTCGGTCAGCAGCGGAATATCCTCCTTACGCTCCCTTAATGGCGGAATACGGATTTCGATGACATTGATGCGATAATAGAAATCTTCTCTAAAAGTACCCGCTGTGAGCAGCCCATCGAGACTCCGACTGGTGGCACAGATCAGGCGGAAATCCACATCCGTGGTCTGGTTGCTCCCGATTCGCTTGATTTTCCTGTCTTCAAGCACGCGAAGCAGATCCACCTGCATTTTCATGCTGATCTCTCCGATTTCATCCAGAAACAGCGTCCCCCCACAGACGATTTCCAGAAACCCCTGGCGGTTTTTATCCGCCCCGGTAAATGCGCCTTTGATATGTCCAAAGAGTTCATCCTCCAGAAGGGATTCTGGTATTGCGCCGCAATTGATGGGGATAAAGGGGTGATTGGCCCGGCTGCTCTTGGCATGGATGGCCTTGGCCACAAGTTCTTTGCCGGTCCCCGTCTCCCCCGCCAGAAGGATAGTGGCATCGGATTCGGCGACTTCGGGGATCATATCAAACACTCGTGTCATGGCCGGCGATTCTCCGATGATATTGTCAAATCGGGTCATTTCCCCGAACTGGTTTTTGAGATACTGATACTCGGCCTTCAGAGCCTTTTGCTGAAAAATTTTTTCCATGACCAGATTGATATGCTCCGGCTTGAAGGGCTTTAGCAGATAGTCGCTGGCACCTGATTTCATGGCTTTTACGGCGGATTCAATGGAGCCGTAGGCGGTGATAATGACGACAAAGGTCTCCGGGTAACGGGCTTTTATATGATCAAGCAGCTCCAGCCCGTCCATGCCCGGCATCTTAATATCTACGAAAAGCAGATCAAACCGGCGTCTTTCAAGCTTCTCCAGTGCCTCATCCCCGGAGGCGGCCGTTTCCGTTTCATGCCCGTATTTATTAAACCAGTGATAAAAAGATTCGCGGACGATCATCTCATCATCAACGACCATGATCCGCATTCGATCCTGCATAGCCTATTTTCCTGATGATTGATTTTGCGTTAATAGGGGAAAACCCAGCCAGAACCGGGCTCCTTGCTCGGGGGGGCTCTCCACATGGATCTCGCCCCCGTGATTCCTGACAATGCCGTAGACGATGAAAAGGCCGAGGCCGGTGCCTTCCCCTGCGCCTTTGGTAGTGAAAAACGGATCAAAGAGATTGTCGATGTTTGCCTTCGAAATGCCGTAGCCGTTATCCCGGATCTCCACGGCAGCCGTGCCGCTCTCCGAATCCAGCCTGGATGATATCCAGATATCGCCGCCTGAGGGCAGGGCTTCTATGGCATTGAAAACCAGGTTGAGAAAACACTGCTGTAGCCGGTTGGCATCTCCGTTTACAATAAGCAGGCTGTCACTCAACTGTTGGTGCAGCACAATATTTTGAAGCTCCATTTTATGATGCGTCAGATTGATCACCGCAGTGAGGACTTCATTTAGGTTGGTGTCCGTGTATTGCGTCAAGGGCTCCCTGGAAAAGGAAAGGAGCCCTGAGATAATTTCACCGCAGCGATCGATTTCACGTGTCATCATGGCGGTAATTTCTTTGAGTTTGTCTATTTCCGACGGATCCGTAAGGCCATCTTCCAAAGTTCCCTGGATATATTGGCTAAACGTCAGCAGGCCCTGGATGGGATTGTTTATTTCATGGACGCAGCTTGCCGCGAGCTTGCCCAAAGAGATCATCCGGTCTTCCTGGACGAGTTTGTTCAAGTCGGATTTCACCGCCTGGACCCGCTCTTCCATTTGGGCAGACAGCTGCTTGGTGATATCGCGCCAGATTTCGATTACCCGGATAATTTCACCGTTTGAATTTTTCAGGGGGTAGGTAATGATGTCAAAATAGTTGGACTGCTCCTTGGATAACGGAATCTCCTGTATGACGTGGGCGGACTCACCCGTCCTCAATGTCTGAACCATCGGGCATTCGAATCCCGGGACGACCCTCGGGCAAGGGGCGTCATAGCCATGAATGATTTGGTAGCATGGTTTTCCAATGATTTTTTGGCGGGAGATGTCGATCGCTGTCAGGCAGGCCTCATTGACGTCGGCAATGGAGAAGTCGGTATTGAGGATCAAAATTTGTTGGTTGGTCTGCTGGATGAGGAAGTCAGACAGCATCTTTTCCATCTCCGCCTCATGCTTCGCATACTTCAACTGCTGATCGATATCAAAGAGGGTCCGGATGAACCGCCCGACGTTGTGCTCCAGAATACCCACGCCTTTTGGCTTTTCATGGATCAACTCCAGAAGGGTCTCTTTGTTGTTGGTGAGCTCGATAACCGCATCGAGGTCTTTGAGCCGGAAGAGGTCCTTGAAGTTTTGGGTGGTATAGATGCCCATTTCCCTGGCAAGGGCGAGCCCCTCGGCCTGCGGATCTATATCGCAGACCCCGAGAAGGCGGATATCCAGGTGCGGCAGCGGCTCCCGGGTCAAAAGGTTCAGAAAAAACTTGCAGGCCCGTCCGCCCCCGACGATGGCGAGGTTGAGCAGGAGCTTCCGGGTATCATATTCGGTTGGATTCGATCTTAGATCCATCTAAAACCTGCACGGCTTCCCTGGTTTGAGGCTGGCATAAAACCAACAGACTAATTTTATTAAGGATAGTATGCCGACAGGAGGGTAAAGTCAAGGCGAAATCCGGATGTGAGCTCAGAAACGGATCTGAGCGGGGCAATGAAACAAAACGGTCGCCCGCAGGGGCGACCGTTTTGGAAATAATCGTATGGGATTGTTATTTGTTGATGGCTTCGTAAAAAGCGGTTTATACCGCAGCCGCGGCATTTTTGCAGTAAGGAACTCTAAAAAACATCCGCATTGTCATTTCGAGCGGCAGCGAGAAATCTTGAACAATCAAGATTCCTCGTCGCTTTTGCTCCTCGGAATGACAGCAGCGAAAGCGTCTAAAATAAAAATTAAACCTTCAAAAAATTGAAACGCTCAATTTAGGTTAAATATTGTCGAGTTCCTTGGAAGTGTTCCCCCCGGGCCGGCTGCCCGGGACCGAGCCTAAAAGTAACTTTTCGGTGTGTGTAAGGCCAATATGAGTATAACAGTTTGATTTCCTTGAACCTTATACCTTAAACCCTAAACCTTAAACCGTTAAGTTACTTAGAAGTCCAATATCTGTGTTGCGCTTCCGTCCCTCGAAATTTCACGTACAGCTAAGTACGCTGCATTTCTCGGAATTTGCGCGCCTTGATCTTGAACTTTTTACTTTGCCATCCCAAAATCGACTTTTTACGAGACTGTTATTTGTTGGCTTTTTCAAATTTTTTCATAAACTCGACCAGCGCCTTGACCCCCTCGATTGACATGGCATTATAGACAGAGGCCCGGCAGCCGCCAACGGAGCGATGGCCCTTAAGGCCGCCAAGGCCGCTATCGGCAGCCTCTCCAATAAATTTTTTCTCCAGGTCCTCATTGGGCAGTCGAAAGGTGATATTCATCAGGGATCGACTCTCCTTATCCGCCGTTCCCTTGTAAAAATCACTGGAATCAATATAGTCGTAGAGGATATTCGCCTTTTCCTGGTTTCGCTGTTCCATGGCGGCGAGTCCGCCCACGGTTTCTTCGATCCATTTGAGCACCAACTGGACCGTATAGATGCTAAAGGTTGGCGGTGTATTATACAGGGACTTCTTTTTGAGAAATGTATTGTAATCGAGCATGGAGGGGAGTCCCTCCGGAATCAGTTTGAACATGTCGTCCCGGATGATGGCCATACAGATGCCTGACGGGCCGATATTCTTTTGGGCGCCGCCGTATATCATTGCGAATTTGTTTATATCCAGTTGACGGGAGAAAATATCGGATGACATGTCAGAGATGATAGGCACGCTGCCCGTATCCGGGAATTTATGCCACTGGGTGCCTTTGATGGTGTTGTTGGAGGTGATATGGACAAAGGCGGCGTCCTTGTTGAACTGAATATTTTCGGGGATATAGGCAAAATCCCGATCTTCGGAGGAGGCGATGACGTGGTGCGGTTTATTCTGGATTTCGGCCTCCTTGATCGCCTTGGTTGACCAGGTGCCGGTATTGACGTAGTCGGCCGATTTGCCCTCGGGCAGAAAGTTCATGGGGATCATGGCGAACTGAAGACTTGCCCCGCCTTGAATGAACAGCACGTGAAACCGTTCATCTAAGCCGAGCAGGCGTTGGGTTCGTTCGATCGCATCGTTGAGAATGTTTTCAAACCAAGAGGAGCGGTGGCTGATTTCCATAACAGACATCCCGCTGCCCCGGTAATTCAAGAGCTCCTTCTGAATTTCTTCCAATACCGGAAGCGGCAATGCCGCCGGTCCCGGGTTAAAATTATAGATTCTTTTTTCGGGCATCGATTCTCTCCTTCTTTTGTGCTTATTTTTGAAATTAATTTTAAAAATAGCTTTTTATGAGATTGTCAAATTTCAAATCTCCCCTTTCCCCTTTAAAGTTAAATATAAATTAATGACAAAATTTTTTATATATGTCAAATATAGGTTTAAGTATTTGAGAATATACTCATTTTCGGGATTACCCCCTGTAATGATTGACACGCCATACGGGTTGTCATAAATTATGGGGCCTGGTTCGGGTGAGGAATCATCCAAATCAGTCAAAAATGACAGTCTCGTAAAAAGTCAGTTAGAGATGGCAAAGTAAAAAGTTCAAGATCAAGGCGCGCAAAATCCCGAGGAAGGCAGCGTACTTAGCTGTACGTGAAATTCCGAGGGATGGAAGCGCAACACAGATATTGGACTTCCAAGGAACTCGACAATATTTAATATTATCTTAGAAGCTTCCGCTGCTGTCATTCCGAGAAACGAAAGTGACGAGGAATCTTGATTGTTAAAGATTTCTCG
>JAGXLR010000025.1 GCA_018334555.1 Desulfobacterales bacterium | reverse complement strand
AGGAAGGACACGCTGATTGTCAAACATCCGGACCTGGAATCCCATATCGACTGGGATTCGCCGAATAATCTGCCGCTTGATCCGGAAACATTTGCCATGATCTGGCAGGATGCGATGCACGCTCTTTCCCGGAAAAACCGCATTTACGTAACTGACCGCGTTATCGGCGCCGATCCGACCTATGCGCTGCCGGTCAGGACCGTGACCGACAGGGCCGTTACGAGCCTTTTTACCCATAACATGTTCCGGCCGGTACCGGATAATATCGGCGACAGTGTTTTTTCCGGAAAAGCCTTTACCCTGATTGTCCTGCCTTATGATAAGCTTGAGGCGGAAAAGTATAATGGCCGCCTGAGAAAACGGCCGGATGGGAAGACTTCGGACATCGCCATTGTCATGGATTTTGAATACCGGGTGGGCATCGTCTACGGCTCTGCCTATTGCGGCAGCGCCAAAAAATTGATGTTTACGGTAATGAACGACTACCTGCCGGAAGAGGAAATCCTGCCGCTGCACTGTTCCGCCAACGAAGATCGAAACGGCGAAGTCGCCCTTTTTCTGGGGCTTTCCGGAACCGGTAAGACGACCCTTTCGGCAGCTCCGGACAGGGCCCTTATCGGTGATGATGAGCACGGATGGAGCGCAAACGGCATCGCCAACTTTGAATACGGATGTTATGCCAAACTGATCCACCTCGATCCGGAAAAAGAACCGGAGATCCATCATGCCGTATTCTGTGAAAAGGATTTTCTCGAGCACGGGGCCATCATTGAAAATTGCATGACTTACCCGGACGGAAGCGTTGATCTTTTCGACGATCGTCTGACCCCCAACAGCCGGGCTTCCTATCCACTTTCGTTTCTTAAAAATACCAAACTTTCCGCCAAGGGCAAGCATCCCCGGACGATCATATTTCTGACTGCCGATGCCAACGGGGTCCTGCCGCCGGTTTCCCGGTTAAACCCGGAGCAGGCCATGCTCTGGTTTTTAATGGGCTATACGAGTAAGCTTGCCGGCACAGAGACCGGCATCGTAACCCCCGTCTCCACCTTTTCCCGATTTTTCGGCCAGCCCTTCATGCCGAAAAACCCGGGCCATTATTCTGAACTGCTCGGGAAAAAAATGCAGCGGCATCACACGCGGGTCTTTCTCATCAATACCGGCTGGAGCGGCGGCCCATATGGAGAAGGCCGACGAATCGATATCTCCATCACCCGGGCCATGGTCAGTGCGGCCATCGAGGGCGGACTGGATGATGTGGCGTATGAAGAGGATCCGCTTTTCCACTTAAACGTGCCCAGGCAGTGCCCCGGGGTGCCGGATGGGATGCTGCAACCGGTAAATACGTGGACGGATCCAGTCGCCTTTAAATACCGGGCAAAGGAACTGGCCTTTGAATTCAGCGAGACTTTTGATAAGGCCTATGGCAACGCGGACATTGACGAGGCGGTCCGTTCCCAGTGCCCTGGCAGATAAAATCGGATAAAATTTGATAAACAATGATGACAGAACGACAAACTGAAAAAAAAGATTGGGAAAAACACCTCAGACGGGTGGGAGAACTGGATACCGACAGGCAGCGGATCCTCTCGCTCGCCTCTGACCAGGCTTACCGAGAAATACTGGACCATCCGCAGCCAACGGCACTCATACATTCGTTTGCCGAAGAAGACTTTTTCTTCCTGATCCACGATATCGGTCCCTCCGACTCCCTGGAACTACTGGCCATGGCTTCTGCCCGACAGTGGGAGTACATCCTGGATGTCGAGATCTGGCAGCGGGACCGGATTGATCTGAAGTCTGCGACCCATTGGCTAAACCTGCT
Source organism: Desulfobacterales bacterium (assembly GCA_018334555.1). GTDB lineage: Bacteria > Desulfobacterota > Desulfobacteria > Desulfobacterales > Desulfosalsimonadaceae > M55B175. The sequence goes on along the minus strand of JAGXLR010000025.1, from coordinate 23,861 downwards.
CCTAAAGGCTGCGCCCACCCGGTTCGTTCACTGGGTGGTAGAAGAAAAATACGATTTAATTGAATATTATTTGTATAACACGGTAGATGTTTGCATCCGTGAGCATGATGAGGATATATCCCATTTGGATGGGGATTTTTTTACCTTTGACGATGTGTTCTATATTCGATTGATCGATACACCGGATCTGCGGGAATCAGACCCGGAAACCCTGGAGCAGCAGCAGGCATTCCTGGGCAATATGCTTCACCGGCTGGCTATGACAGACCATTTACGATACCAGGAAACCATACTCCGGGCCGGCAACGTCCTGCCCGCTGAAAGCGAAGAAGAGGCCTTCCGGTTCCGCAACATCCGACTGGCCGAGAAAGGATTCTTGCCGTTTGACGAGGCCGTTGGCATCTATCAGCCGGTAAATATCAAGGTTTTGAAAAAAAAGGAAAAGCAGATTGCCACAGGGAAAACGCCGGATTTTTCGTCCCCGATACCGCTGAATCTTATGGCCTCCCTTGATAAAGACAACCGGTTTAGCCGGGCATTGCGCATGATTCGTCTGGATGAAGCATTCCAGCAGATTCAGGTCGAATTTGCCGGCCTTTGCAACCAGCTGGCCTCGGCCGATCAGAGACCGATTCATGAGCGCAATGAGTTACACGGGATCGTCAAAAAAGCCTGCGGCTATTTGGAAATCGGGCTTGAACGCCTGGCCGATAAAAAAACCGGCCTGGACGACAATAAAACGGCGGCATTTATCAAGAGCTATCCGCTGATCGATATCTTCCGGCTGGGCTACGCTATGGTGGTCAACCTTCGGCAGCGCGCCAAGCAGTGGCAGCAGCAAAGCTGGTTCGCCAACAACTGGCTGGCCCTGAGCTTCTGGGACGAATACTTGGTGGGGATAATCGGCGGCCTGCTGGTCAACCGGCCAAAATTCTATGATAACTCTCAGAGCGAAGGCCTTTACCGCGAATTTTCATCAATAGAGGATGTCAAATCCGCCTATACGGCACTGAAGCAAGCCATGGCTTTCGATGATCTGTTCTCCTGCATGCCCATTGATATTGACCGTCTGCCGGAAGGCTACTTCATTACATACAAAAATTTCCTGCTTACGCTGTGGGCCCGTCATGAACTGGGCCTTCCGGTACACCCCGAGCCTATCGAGGTTGAAACATTCAAACCGTTTTACCGCTCGCTTTGGAGACGCCGGAGCCAAACACCGCAGATTAAAAAATCGGTAAAATCAAATTTTCTCGGGTGGCTATCCGAAATCTCCGCATTTTCCAAAGAAGAAATATCAAACAATCTGGGCCGCGCCCTGGAGAACCTATTTGACGAAATCATATCGGAATACGGCGCGGTATCCGCTGAAAACCTGGATCCCCGATTCGTTCACCTCTTTATGTTGACGGCTTCGTAAAAAAGCGATTTATTCCGCTGGTGCGGTATTTTTGCAGAAAGGAACTTTTGCGACAGGTTAAAGGCACCAAGACACTAAGCTTTTGATTTTTTTAACCTAATACCCAACACCTAAAACCTAATACCTGAAGTTATTTAGAAGTGGGGCGATTTTACAGACGGAAAATGGGCGGCTTCCGTGTGGGGTAAAAACTTGGCGGCGCTGAAGCGGTTCATAAACGCCTGGTTCACGTTTAATTCGATGTATGTAATATTCTGATAGATCCGTTCGATCTGGTCCATGGCGGTCCTTGCGCCAAGCAGCCGGGAAGCCCCGCCGAGGGAACTGTTACCCAGCGATTGAAAGGTAGCCTCCGGCAAATCCGGTATCATACCGATGGTTATGGCGGAACGCGGGCGAATAAATGAACCGAATGTGCCGGCGACATAGAACCTTGACAGGTCATTGAATGTAATGCCAACGTAGCTGGTAATGGTCTCGAGAATAGTATACATGGCCGCCTTGGATCGGATAAGGCTGTCAAAATCAGCCTGCCCCAGGGTCAACGCCTTGCCGGTAGCCGATGCCTCTTCATCCGCAACCACCAGGCGCCGCTCATCATTTGTTTCATAGATTCGCTCGGGAGCGGCCTCCGGCACCAATCGCCCCCTGATATCCAGAAGACCGGCAAGGAAAAGCTGAGCGACCAGATCAATCATCCCCGAGCCACAGATGCCTTTGGGCGGTTGGTCATCAATCGTGTGAAGATTAAAGCGGCGGGTTTCCGGATCGATCATGACTTGATCGATGACACCGGGGCCGGCCGTCATCCCAATCTTCGATGCCCCGCCTTCCAACGCCGGCCCGGCAGCCCCGGCACAGACAACCAGCCAATCCCTGTTGCCAAGGACCACCTCGGCATTGGTCCCCACATCGACCAGCATGGAGATCTTCTCGCTCTCACTCAACCCGGAATAGAGGATGCCTGAGATCAGATCCCCGCCAAAGTAGCTGCCGACATTGGGAAACACAAAGATGCCGGCATCCTGATGGAGCTTAAGATTAAGAGATGCCGCCGGGATCAAGTCCGGACGATTGACCACCGGGATATAGGGCTCCCGGATAATACCTCCGGGGGCGAGTCCCATGAAAAGATGTGCCATACTCGTATTGCCGGCCACTGCCATCAGATATATATCCTCGGCGCAACCCCCCGCCTCCCCGCACAACTTCTCGATATGGGTTTGGAACCCGTCGATGATCAACCGATTGAGTTCTTCCAGCCCCCCCGCTTTGTCCGCATAATGGATTCGCTCCAGGATATCCGGACCGATTGCCGTCTGCGGATTATCAAACGCCTGTTCCGCCATTTTTTCGCCGGTATCCAGGTCCGTAAGCCTGAGGACCACCCGGGTCGTGCCCAAATCCACGGCAATACCGAGAAAAGGCGTTTGATCCGCCGACGCCTTGATACCGATAAGGCGCCATCTTCCGTAGTCATTGAAGCAGAGGCAGCGCACCTGATAGGAGCACTTCCGCAGGCGGGACGGCAGGGTCTTTAAAAGTGGGATGTCGATGTCCAGATCTTCGGCGTTTAAAGCGGATTTTAAAGCGGTTCTCAGCCGATCCGCATCCGCCCGGTTGTCATCCAGGGAGGGCTTTGGCAATTTGACGGTTACTGTCCATCCGTTAGACTTATCCGGCATATAAGATTATAAGGCCCTTTCGCTCAAACTACTCATTGGCCGTTTTCTCGCTAGTGCCTATCCATAAATGGCTAATTTGCCCAATTTCTGTGTCAGGCTCAAATTTTAATTCTCAGGCATACCTCGAGATACCTAATACCCGAAGTTCCTTAGAAGAAGTATTCCCCCCCCGGGCCGCGCCCGGGACCGAGCTTAAAAGTAACTTTTGTTACGAGGTAAAGGCACTAAGGCACTGAGGCACTGAGGCACTGAGACGATTCATCCAATTTTGTCATTTCGAGCGGCAGCGAGAAATCTTGAACAAACAAGATTCCTCGTCGCTTTCGCTCCTCAGAATGACAGAGAGCTAAGCTTCTGGAATATTAATATATATTTTCAAGTTACTTAGAAGCGGTTTACTTCGCCATCAAACTTCGAAGCTCATATCCCTTCCCACAGCATAACAGATAAGCCCGGATTTTCGTTCAGATATGATATTGCGGGTTTGATTCAATATATGGTCTATGCCCTGATCCGTACGATCCCGGTTGTGATGAAAAAACCCAAGACGTTTCACCCCGGCCGCCAACGCAAGTTCCAGCGCATCCGTATAGGTGGAATGCCCCCATTCGATGCTTTGGGCGTATTCCTCCGGTGTATATTCGGCATCATGAAACAGCAGATCCGCACCCTCACAGAACGCCTTGTAATCCTTAAACTTCAATCCCCCCGGGTGTGTATAGCCCAATTCGTTGTCGGTTAAAAAGACAAAAGATTTACCGTCTTCAACAAATTTATACCCGCATCCGTTGTTGGGATGGCTCAAGGCGATGGGGGTGATCGTTACGGAGTCGATCTGAAAATCCGACGGACATCCTTTCTGATAGGTAATCTTTGCCCGCAAATCCGAATATCGCACCGGAAAATGGGGGGGACTCATCATTTTACTGACGATGGTTTCAACGAATTTTCCTGGAAAGGGACACCGGTAGATCTGAATATTCGCCTCCGGATCATATAAAGGCTTAAAAAACGGAAATCCCAACAGATGATCCCAATGCGAGTGGGTAAACAGCATATGGAAAAACCGGCAACCTTCGATGGTCAACTGGTTGCCAAGTCGTCGCATACCGGTGCCGGCATCGACAATAATCAGCTCTCCGTTTTTTGTACGGATTTCGATACAGGTCGTATCCCCGCCGTATTTATGATACTCGGGCCCTGAAACCGGTATGGACCCTCTGGAGCCCCAGCATTTGATATACATCGAGTACCCTTTCCACGGCCAATGTTGATGGCTTCGTAAAAAGTCCAATATCTGTGTTGCGCTTCCGCCCCTCGGAATTTTATGTACAGCTAACTACGCTGCATTCCTCGAGATTTTGCGCGCCCCCCGGATCTTAGCTGGGGCTTGAACTTTTTACTTTGCCGTCACAAAATCGACTTTTTACGAGATTGTCAATGTTGACGGCTTCGTAAAAAGTCCAATATCTGCGTTGCGCTGCATCCCTCGGAATTTCACGTACTCCTATGTACGCTGCATTCCTCGGGATTTTGCGCGCCCCCCGGATCTTAGCTGGGGCTTGAACTTTTTACTTTGCCGTCACAAAATCGACTTTTTACGAGACCATCAATGTTCGTTTCAGCGACTGCGCCTCATTTTTCCTAAAATCGTGTACCAGATGCCGTCCTGTACCCATTCATCCAGTATTTCAGCCCGGCACTGGGCGAGCCGATCTTTTATGAGACGGGCTTGCGTACGCATAAGCCCGGACAATATGAACCATTTCTTCTCTTTAAACGCCGGTTTTGCAACCAGCTTTTTCATGATATCGTAGTGGATATTGGCCACAACCAGATCGGCCGGGTAATCAATAGCGTCCTGGGCCCTGCCGGCGACGGATACTATCCGGTCTGCCAGTTGATTTAGCCCTATATTGTTCAACGCGGTGGATGCCGCCAGAAAGTTGTTATCCACCCCGACCACTGTTGCCGCCCCAAGCTTTGCCGATACAACGGCAAGAAGCCCCGTACCCGTTCCCAAATCAAGCACGGTTTCCACCGATTCCCTGCTCATGAGCGCCTCTAGCGCCGAAAGGCAGTGCCGGGTCGTCGGATGATTGCCGGCGCCAAACACGACACCCGGGTCCAGAAGGATCGGCACTTCATCCGAACCGGCGGATACTTCCGCCCATGGCGGCATTATCAGAAACCGACCGGCCTTGAAAGGGGCAACCGCCCCCCCGTGCCAGTCTTCATAGCTCATCTCAAACCGGTCATTGAGCTCCAAATTCGGCTGTCCGGACAAAAGCCTGTTTATCCTCTCATCCGCCGGTTGCGTAAAAAACAAAAAAGATGTCGCCCCCTCTTCCCAGTTTCCAATAAATCCGGATCCTGAAGAGAATTTAACCGAACCCGGCAGACAGCCGGATAGGTAATAAATATAGAGGTACGGGTAAGGCGGCGCCGTATCCAAACTCTCGGGATCAATATGTAGCGGTGTACCGCCCATTTGTATATTAAAAGATTTTTTCGAATAACGCAAATGCCGAATTCACCGACTGATTCTCCTCGGGCAGATCGATAATCGGGGTCCCCTCGAAATCATATTCATAAATGGAGGGGTCCTCATCAACCGATCCCAGCAGCTCGATGCCGGCCTCTTCGACCATCTGGGTGACTTTATCCGGTATACCGTTTTTCGCCTGATTAAAAACAAGGCAGGTGCGCTCCACGCCAATACTCAATTCCGATGCGAGGTCGTTGATCCGAAGGGCCGCCTGAAGCCCTCTTCTTGAGGCATCCGTTACAATCAGCAAAACATTGACATTCTTCGTCGTCAATCGGCTGATGTGCTCCATTCCGGCTTCATTATCCATAACGATATAGGGATAGTTGTCCGAGAGTTGCTCAAGCGCATGGGTAAGAAGGTTGTTGGCCGCACAATAACAGCCCTGTCCTTCCGGCTGCCCCATCACGATAAGGTCGTAATTGCTGGTCTCGATGACCGCCTCCTCCATTCGCATGGTCATGAACACATCTTTGGTCATCCCGCTTGGCACATTGCCTTTTTTCATATCCTCACGGGCGTCCCCGATCGTGTCGGGGACCTCCAGTCCGAGGACCTCGTTGAAATTATAGTTGGAATCCGCATCCACGGCAAGAACCGGTGCTTTTCCGGTTTTCACCATATATTTGATAAGCAACCCGGCAAGGGTCGTTTTTCCGGTTCCACCTTTTCCCGCCAATGCCACTGTATATGCCATTTAATCCGTATCTCCTTTCAACCTAAATTGAGCGTTTCAATTTTTTGAAGGTTTAATTTTTATTTTATTTTCAGGATATTGAATTATTTTTTAATCAAAAAATTTGAAACCCTCCGGGATTTCCAATTTTACCGCATCTACTGCGTCAAATGATGTCTCGCATAGACAACTATCGCTCGACATCATTTTCCTTGTATCTGCGGTAAACTTGAAAATCGCTCAATTTAGGTTCAAGAGTTGTCTGAAAATGCTCGATTTCCAAGCAACCCCATTAATTATAAAAATAATATAAATACCTATGCCACTTGATGGGTTCAGTCAAGAATCTTTTGATGCGCTTTTAGCCCCCTTGAGGTTAAATTCCGCATTAAAAGAGATAATAATATAATCAGAATTTTCCTGCCCGTCGAGGCTTTCTGCCCCCAAAAAGAACCGGTGCTTGCAGAACCCGTTAGATTGATTATATATTTAATTAAAAAGGAGGTGAATTATGGCCCTATTTTTAGTTCAGCATGGCAAAAATTTAAAGAAGGATGTGGACCCTGAACAGCCGCTGTCTGATGAAGGCATCGCAGAAGTTAAGCGGATTGCCCAGACCGCGGCCAATTACAACGTTCAAGTGGGCGAAATCAGGCATAGCGGGAAGAAACGGGCGCTGCAGACCGCAGAGATCTTTGCCGATCATCTTTCCGTGGCCGGCGGCGTCCACGAAATGACCGGCATAAAAGCCCTTGACGATGTGGTACCCGTTGCCGAGGCTATGGAAAGCAGCAGAAACATCATGCTGGTCGGCCATCTGCCGTTTATGGAACGCCTGACCAGTTATTTGACTGCAGGGAGCCAGGAGACGACGGTAATGAAATTCCAGAACGGAGGCATCGTGTGCCTGGATCAAATGGATGACAGCGGCGATTGGGCGATTAAATGGACGCTAATGCCGAATATCGGTTAGACACACCGGAAGTGCCAAAATTTATTGCTTCTCCACTCCATCTGTGGCATATATTGATACTTAAACTGAGCGATTTTCAAGTTTACCGCAGATACAAGGAAAATGATGTCGAGCGATAGTTGTCTATGCGAGACATCATTTGACGCAGTAGATGCGGTGAAATTGGAAATCCCGGAGGGTTTCAAATTTTTTGATCAAAAAATGATTCAATATCCTAAAAATAAAAATTAAATCTTCAAAAAATTGAAACGCTCAATTTAGGTGATATTTATGTAGCATGTGAGGGAGCCGTCGCAAAAAGGCGGGTATAGAGGATTGGGATTGAAATAGGATGGAGAAGCGATGAAGGTCGAGGTGCCTTGGAAGAAGCCAGCGGTTTCGGTTGATATTGATTCGATCGCCTTGATGATTGCCGACTTGCAAAAAGAGACCGGAGAAATCCCATGGAGTCAGGGGGGTAAGACCGACCCCTGGGATCACGTGGAAGCCGCCATGGGGCTTGCGATTTGCGGCTATATCGCCGAGGCCCGGGCTGCATACGAATGGCTGGCCGATATTCAGCTTCCGGATGGCAGCTGGTATGCATCCTACCTGAAGGGCGCGCCCCTTGATCGGACAAGGGAGACCAACCTATCGGCCTATATTGCGGTGGGGACATTTCATTATTATTTGATTACCCATGACCTCCGGTTTCTTTATCAAATGTGGCCCACCATTGAGGCGGCCATTAATTTTTCCGTAAGCCTTCAGGCGCCGACCGGCGAAATCTACTGGGCCAAAAGTCCGGATCTGGAAATCGATCCCATGGCACTGCTGACCGGCTCGAGCTCGATCTTTATGAGCCTCAAATGCGCGCTTTCGATTGCGGGACTGCTGGGAAAGGCCAAACCGGCGTGGCAAACCGCCCTAGTCGATCTAGGGGAGGCTATACGGGATGGCTATCATCTTTTCAATATGACCAAATCCAGATATTCAATGGACTGGTTTTATCCGGTTCTCTCGGGCGCTTTGACCGGGGGAGCCGGCCGGGAACGGATCGACCAGCAATGGAAAAAATTTGTGGTTGAAGGGATAGGGGTTTTATGCGTATCCGATCGGCCATGGGTAACAATTGCGGAAACATGTGAACTGGTATTGGCATTGGCGGCTACGGGTAGACATAGGATCGCCAATATCGTTTTCAACTGGCTGGTTGACCGGAAATTCGAAGACGGCTCCTACTGGTGCGGATTTACCTACCCGGATATGGTGATCTGGCCGGAGGATAAAATCAGCTGGACCAACGGCGTCGTCATTATGGCGGCAGATGCCTTGTATCAACTCTCGCCGGCTGCCAATTTATTCAATCATAACTTCTGGGACTCCTCTGAATACCTTTTGTATCTGAAATAAGGCGCTTTCCTTGCGAAGAGAGCATCGACCCTATTTTTTAAAAAAAGCCTATTTAAAGTTTCAACACGTCTATGCCCGGCATTTCCTGCGCCCCCAGTTCGACTACCTGGGGGATGGCTACACGGTCACCCAGCCCTGGAATATCGAAATCTTCGGCGCCCCCATTAGGCTCGGCAGATACGCCTACATAATGAGCACTTCCGACAAAAAAATCCGTTTAACCGTCTGGCCCGAGGATAAGAGCAAGGGCGGTATCGAAATCGGCAACTATTGCCTGATCTGTCCGGGCGTTCGGATAAGTTCGGCCGACAACATCCGTATCGGTGATAATACCATGATGGCCAGCCACGCCTATATTACGGACTCCGACTGGCATGGTATTTACAACCGGATATGGACGTTAGGCCCGACCGCTCCGGTCTCTATCGGTGAGAACGTCTGGATCGGCGACAGCGCGATTATCTGCAAAGGGGTGAACATTGGCGATAACAGCGTTATCGGCGCCGGTTCCGTGGTTATCCGCTCGATTCCCCCAAATACCGTTGCCGCCGGCAACCCCGCCCGGGTAGTCAAGGAGCTTGACCCTAGCCAGAGCTTTGCCATGCGCTCGGAATGGTTTGCCAACCCGTCCCAGCTGGCAAAAGAAATCGAGGCCATGGACCGAGAGAACCTTAAAGGCAACACGGTTCTCCACTGGCTAAGAACCCTCTTTTTTCCCCGCCGAACCGACTGACCGGCTACTCACGGCAGAAGCCGCCGAACCAGCTCTTCACATTCGTCCCGGGTCATGAGCGTCGGGACCGGATAATCGGGATGGGCTTCATCCAAAGCGCGCTTGGCGATCAGGGGGATATCGGTTTCCTCCAGTTCTTTGATATAGGTGGGAATGCCCATATTTTTATTCATGGTCTTTATTTTTTCGATAAACGCATGGGAAAGCGCCTCATCGGATTCCCCGTTGCCGCCCAGGCCGCCGGCAAGGGCCAGGCGGGCCAGCTTCTCTTCCGCATCCTCCCGACAAAATTCCAGCACATACGGAAGAATAACGGCATTGGCCAGCCCATGGGCCACCCCGTAGAGGCCTCCCAAAGTATGCGCAATGGCATGGACATAGCCCACATAGGCCCTTGTAAAAGCTGAACCCGCATAAAAAGAGGCAAGGGCCATATTGTTGCGCGCCTCTATATTGGAACCATTTTTATAGGCCTCCTCAAGGTTCTCAAATATTAACGCTGTCGCATTTTCCGCATTTTCATCGGTGAACTGGTTTCCGTTTACCCCGATATAGGCCTCAACAGCGTGGGTGAGCGCATCCATGCCCGTCGCAGCGGTAATGTGCGGCGGCAGACCGACCATCAGTTCGGGGTCCAGGACCGCAATCTTGGGTATGAGTTTAAAGTCGTTGATGGCAAATTTTTTATGGGTGTCGGCATCGGTAATGACTGCGGCAATGGTTGTTTCCGAGCCGGTCCCTGCGGTCGTCGGCACGGCAAAAAACGGCGGAATCGGAATAAACACCCTGAACATGCCCTTCATTCTTTTTACGCCGAGGTAGGGATTCGATATTCTGGCGCCGATGATCTTGGCGCAGTCAATGGGGGAGCCGCCGCCAAAACCGATAATACCGTCACACCTGTTCTCCTTGTATAGCCTCCTGCCCGCCTCGACATTTTCAATGGTGGGGTTGGGCTCGACATCGTCAAAGACCGTGTAATCGACCCCGTTTTCTTCAAGGGAGGCCAAAAGCCCGTCGGGGAGTTTCAGATTCATCAGTACTTTGTCCGTTACCACCAGGACATGCTTCAACCCCCTTATGCGGATATTCTCAGCCAGTTGCCTCACGCTGCCGGATCCGGTCAGCAAGGCCGGCACGGGAAAGGGAAAAACGTCCGCGACCACCTTCATGACACCGTGCTGCACCCGATACATTCTTTTCTTTAAGGTCCAGATCATTCGACTTGCTCCTACCTAAATTGAACGTTTCAATTTTTTGAAGATTTACTTTTTATTTTATTTTTAGGATATTAAATCATGATGGCTTCGTAAAAAGTCCAATATCTGTGTTGCGCTTCCGTCCCTCGGAATTTCACGTACAGCTAAGTACGCTGCATTCCTCGGGATTTTGTGCGCCCTCTAATCTTAAATGGGGCTTGAACTTTTTACTTTGCCATCTCTAAACTAACTTCCAAGGAACTCGACAATATTTAATATTATCTTAGAAGCTTCCGCTGCTGTCATTCCGAGAAACGAAAGTGACGAGGAATCTTGATTGTTAAAGATTTCTCGCTACCGCTCGAAATGACAATGCGAACGCTTTTCAGAGTTACTTTCTGCAAAAATGGTGCGCCAGCGCAATAAATCGCTTTTTACGAGACTGTCAAACCTTTAAAAAATAGAAACGCTCAATTTAGGTTATAGTTGACTGTCTTGAACTGTACCTATCCGGATATCAAACCGCCAGGGACATCGCAACCGGATTTATTCCGTATTAACGAAAGACCCCTTGAAATCAAGCACATATTTAAAACCATCGCCGGCCAGAACCCGCGGCATCAGCTCAGGCGCCTTTTCCGGCGGCACAACGGCCTCTATCAGATGTTTTAGAGCCCCCTGATGTTTTTCCAGAAGATAAACCGCCCGGCGCATATTCTCCCGGGTCAACCCATAGCTTCCGGAAAGGATGATTTCCCGATAATGCACCCGATCGAGCAGACCGGTCGCCAGCATCCGGTTTTTGGTCAAACCACTGAAAAACAGGAACCGGCCGCCCTTATCCAACCGTGTGAGGCCCTGCTTGAACGCCGTTTCATCCGGACAGGCATTGATGGCCAAGTCAAAGGCGTTCTCATCGGTGTTTGCCAGGCAGACAATTTTCGTTTTATCAAGAAAACCGGCCGCAAGTCTTATCTTGTCCGGATTTTTTTCAATCACAACCGGCCGGGCGCCGACAGTTTTGGCCGCCAGCGCGGTTAAGAGGCCCAGCGTGCCGCCACCATAAATCAGAACCCGGTCATTGACGCCGATCCCTCCGATTTCCAGGGCGTGCAGCACACACCCCAAGGGTTCAGCCAGACAGGCGATGACCGTCTGCAGAGTCTTGGGTATGGGGATCAGGCTGCTCTGCGGCACGATCACCCGGTCGGCAAACCCACCGTCCCGATGGAAACCGGCTATCTGCATCGCCTCACACAGGTTCTCCCGCCCGGCCCTGCAGTATCGGCAGCTTCCGCAGCAATCCCCCGGCCAGACCACATAACGCCCTTGCTGCTCGCCCACGACGACCATTTCGTGGCCGGGCACGCGGGGGAGTACTAAGTCCCGGTGGCCTTCCGACCACATCTTCGCATCGGTTCTGCAAATGGCGCAGCAGAGCACCCGAACCCGGACATAACCCGCCGGCGGCCGCCCAACATGATCACTTTCCCGAATTTCCAGGCACTTTAGCCCGGTCAATACCATTTTCATTCACATTCTCCTCTTGTGACCCTAGGCCACCAGACGCTCCAAGGTCTTCATCCCCTTTTCCGGATCCCTGTTCTGGGCGGACACCCAGTCCGTCAGGGTTTTGAAAGCGGCGCCGCTTTCAAGGGCATCAGCCGCCATTTCCAGTCCGGCTTCAATGCCGGCAACGATATCGGCCGCATAGAAAATCAGGGCGGCATTTATCATGACCGCCTCCTTTCTCAGACTGCTTTCCCGGTTGCTGATCAAATCGACGAAGCGTCGGACTTCACCATCCATATCCGGGCCCGGGCTCAGATCGTGGGGGCTGCTACCCCCGAGTCCGTAATTTTGCGGCCGGATGGTAAAGGTTTCAATATCCCCGTTTTCAAAAAGCCGTGCACAGTAGGTGGGCCCATTCACCGAGGCCTCGTCCATCCCCGGCGCCGACAGCCGGTTCGCCCCTTGGCCTTCGCTCTCGACCTCACCGTAAATCACCAACGCCTTTTTGTAGCCGATGGACTTCATTACGCCGATGACCGGTAGGATCATCTCTTTTGAATAAACGCCCCGCACACCAATGGCCGGCAGGGCGGGATTGGCCAGGGAAGCGGCGATATTTAGAGTGGAGCCGAAACAGACCTGCGACAGAATTCTTCCCAGCGCCCCGGGATGGATCGCCGGACTCATCCCATTAAACAGGCCGATACCGGCTTTTTCGATACTTTTTGCCACCACTGCCGGCGGGCAGTCCACATCTATACCCAATTTTTCAGAAATATCCACCGTCCCGCAAAAAGAAGTGATGGCCCTGGAGCCGTGGCGGGCCATGGGGACCCCACGGGCGGCGGCCACAATAGCAGCGGCCGTGCTGATGTTGAATGTTTTAAAGGTATCCCGGCCGGTGCCGCTGTTTTCAACCACGGGCCGGGGGGTATGGAGCTCGATTTTGACCGTATCCAGTTGATAGATGGCATCCCAGGCGCCGGCGACTTCCATTTCGGTCTCGCCTTTGGCCGTCAGCGCGGCCAAAAAAGCCCCCTGCTGTACGGGCGTGGTGGCATTGGATAGAATAACGTTAAAGGCTTGGGCGGCTTCCTGCCGGGTAAGATTTTCACGTTGAATCAAACGGTTAATAATAGCGCCGAACCGGCGATCGTCTCTTGCTGTCATAGAAATGCCTCCTGTCTGTTTAATCAGAAGGATTTTGTCCAGCAAAAATCCGATCGCTCTCGTCAAGGCAGGCTTTCCGGCTTACGGATTATCCTCAAATCGCGCCTTCCCCTCAGGGGTCGATCCTGAAAGTGGCCTCAAGCGATTTTCGTCCCCGATCACGGCAACGGCTGGTATGCGATGGCCTCGCACCATCTTTCCTTTTATCCGGAAACCGCCCGCACGGGCTGAATCCGGCACCTTGACGATTAACCGCCTATTTTTATAAAAAACGGCTACGGGCTTTGTCAAGCATGGATGCGCCTAAAAAAATAGGCCGTCGTCGGAAAAACAGGCCATAATTCTCATTGATCATCCCGGCGTTTCGTGAAATAATAATAAAACAAAGGAGATAGAAAGGCTGAAGGGGGTCGCCGCGCCTACAGACGGATATGGCCCGATGGCAAAAGGAACCCTATGAAAATCAAGGAAATCGTCCAGACAACGCCCAATTTTCAGGTGCTCTCCGAAGATGAGATTGAGCGTATCTATTTTGACGCCCTCGGCATTATCGAAAGCGACGGGGTACGGATGGAAAGCCCCGAGGCCTTGGAATACTTAAAAAAAAGTGAATCCGTAGTAACCGAGGACAGACTGGTACGGATTCCCACTGTGTTGGTCGAGCGCGCCCTTCGCTGCCATCCCCGGAAAATCGCCATTGCCGGCAGAAACAGGGAGCGCTCCGTCCGCCTGCAAAAAGATGAACTGGCCTTCGGCACCGGCCCGATCCATCCTCTGGCCCCGAGCGACGAAAGGCCAATGGACGCGCCGTCCATCTATGAGGAGGTTTATAACACCGCCCGTCTGGTGGATTATCTTTCTAATTATGACTTCATTACGGCCCCCCTGGTTTACCCACCGAAGGCAAACAGCCCGTTTAGCCTGGAGCATCTGGTCGCCATGCTGCAAGGATGCGAAAAGCCGATGCTGCTGGGCACGCCTAACCGACAAACACTCGATCGCCTGTGGGAGATGGCGAGCCTGATATGCGGGGGTGCGGATGAATTTCGATTGAGCCCGCTTTTTGCCCATTATATAGAGATTGATTCCCCTTTGACGTTGTCCGCTGTGGAGGCGGAAAAACTGCTGTTCTGCGCTGAAAAGAGCATTCCATGTGTCTGTGCATCCCGGGCGATTTCCGGCATATCTGCCCCATCGACCATCGCCGGAATGCTTGTCCAGACGCTTGCTGAGACCATGCTGGTTTCTGTGCTTTCATACCTAAAGAACCCCGGAATGCCGCTGATCAGAGGGGGGCTGACGACGATTCCGTCCCCCGGCGGAGAGGCATGCTGTTGCGGCGCCCCGGAATTATCCTTGAGTGCGGCTGCCAACACCGATGTGTCCAAGTGGTTGGGACTGGGCATGTTGTTCCCGGCCGGTATGACGAACGCCGCGGCGGTCGGGCAGGAAGCCGGGGTGGATTGTACGACCAGCCTTTTCTATGGCTTTCTATCAGGGGCGGATCTGATTTACGGGGCCGGTTTGATTGACACGGGGCAGGCGGCATCCCTGGACAGTATGGTGATGTGCAACGAAATTATCGATATGATTAAACAGATCGGAAAAGGCATCAGTACGGACGAGGCATACCTGGCCCTGGAGCTGATTGAATCGGTCGGCCCGGGGGGCGAGTACCTGACTCAGGACCATACCTACGAGCACTGGCAGGAATGGTTCCGGCCCCATTTGATGGATCGATCCGGTTATGAAAGCTGGACGGCCGCCGGGGAAAAGACCCTTAAAGACCGGGCCCAGGAAGAACGGAAGAAGATACTGGCCGATCACGCCCCTGAAAAAATGGATCCGAAGCTTCTGGAGAGGCTCCATGAACTGGCCGCAAACATTAAATAAGGGAGCCGCCTGATGGGGACCCGAACCAATCTGACTGAAGAACAGTATGTCCGGTTTTCGTTTTTGTCCGATGGCCAGAAACGGCTGATATTTAACGAGGTGCTGGAGATTCTGCAGTATACCGGCGTTCGGGTGAAACATGATGAAGCCTGCCGGATGCTGGCGGAAAACGGTTGCAGCGTAGACGGCCAGCACGTATACATGCCCTCGCATGTGGTCGACCGGGCTTTAGACTCCGTACCCCAGATCAGCAATATTTACAGCTGGGACGGACCGGCGAGTCTACGGCTTGAACACGGCCATACCTATTTTGGCCCGGGGCCCACCTGCCCCAGCTTTATTGACCCTTTTACATTTAAACGCCGCGCCTATACCAGGCAGGATGCCGGCATGGTAGCCCGCCTATGCGATGCCCTCGACGGCATCGGGTTTGTTATGTCTTTAGGGCTGGTAAGCGATGCGCCCTATGGCATGGAAGGGCTATATGAATTTGCGGAGATGATCCAGAACTCCACCAAACCGCCTATAGCATGGTGTTTTTCTCCGGATTACTGCCGGGATATCCACCAAATCGGCATTGCACTGGCAGGCGGTGAGGAAAATTTCCGGCAGCATCCGAATTTTTTATTCTACAATGAGCCGATATCCCCGCTACTCTCTGACTTTAACGCGATTGACAAGGTCATTTACTGCTCCCGGCACAATATCCCCCAGGTTTTTGCCCCGGCCAGCACCGGCGGAGGGACCGTACCGGCCACGCATGGTGCGCACATAGCGGTGACCCTGGCAGAGTCCCTGATCGGCGTCGTGATTTCCCAGGTCGTCAACCCCGGGACCAGCATTATTATCGGCGGTACCCAGTCCATACTTGACATGCGGGATATGGTCTTTGCCTATGGGGCCCCGGAGCTTTCCAGTCTAGAAGCCGGTCTGACGGAAATGGCTGAATATCTCGGCATCCCGATTTTTTCCGCCGGTGGATGCAGCGATGCCAAGACGATGGATGCCCAGACGGCTATTGAAGCCACGCTTTCGCTTCATTCGGCCATGCTGAGCGGACCCAATCTGGTTCATGATGTCGGGTTCCTGGAATCCGGAATGTGCGGCTCCGTATTTCAGCTGGTCCTTTCCGATGAAATAATTTCAAAAAGTGAGTTTATCGCCAAGGGAGTACTGGTAAACGAAGAGACGCTGGCCAGAAAAGAAATACAGGCCGTCGGTCCCGGCGGCGACTATCGAAGCATTGCCCCGTCCCGGATAAAATCGGAATCCCACTGGACGCCCCGGTCGACCCCCCTAGGAGGCAAGAAAGAAGACGATAATGTCAGCCCGGCACTGATATGCATGCCGGATCGGATCGTTGAGCGGACCCAGTCACTTATCAAAGACTATGAAGGCCCGGCCGCAAAAATTTCCGACGGGGTCCGGCAGGAAATCCAGCAGATTCTCAAAACAGCCGAAGCCCGGGCCGGCAAAAAGGATTAACCAGAAATGGCGTACACAAGAAATAAAGGATCCGCCATGATCGATCAGCCCTGCATTGACTGGCTTAGTATCGGTCCCGAGCTGCATCTGCGCTTTTCTGCGCCGTTTGATTTTACCCTGTCCGCCGAACGCCGGATGGCCTGCAAACAGAACATCTCGAAACTCGCCGTCAAGGTTTTTGAAAAACGTTTCGGTATCCAGTCCGCGATACCGGTCTCTATTGACGAGAAATCGATACGAATTCGCGTTAGACCCAAGCTGGAAATCCTGCCGTACCTGTTGGGCGTCTATAAGGATCAATATACAGACCGCTATCTTGCCGCTGATATCGGCTGGTGCTGGCAACGCCTGGCGCCGGTGGTTAAAAAAGTAATGACTGCAGAGAACCCGGCCATAAAAGCCGTAGAAATCGAACAAATTCAGGGGACCCTTGAACGGTTGGATGCGCTGAGTTTTGCCTGCGAAAATAAAGGACAGTGGGAGGATGCCGATCTGGCCGAAGCCAAAAGCAATCTGTCCATCATCTATTCCTCACGCACCCGGGATGCGCTAGTGCCTGCAATGAACGCCTATTTCGAAATCAAATACCCTTCTGACGGGGATCAAAACCAAACCAACGCATCGGATACCCCCCCATTCAACTTTCTTTCAGACATCCTCATGGAAGAGCAACGCCGCCGGCAGAACGGCCTGAGCAATAAAATCGGGGTTAGATCCGCGATCGAATAAAAAAAATCATCCAAGGGGCCACAAGCGAATGCGATAGCATACGGCTATCCGACGGTGCCATAGGGCATGCAAAACAGCATCCCCAGAAAATGCAGGGTGCTTCCGGCAAGCACAAAAAGGTGCCAGATGGCATGGTGGTACGGGAGGCGCCTGCTGACGTAAAATATGATCCCGGTGGTATAAAACAGCCCGCCGAGCACGATATAGACCAAAAGCCCGGTCGGCAGCAGGGTGAGCATCGGTTTAACGGCAATGACGGCCAGCCACCCCATTCCGATATAAATTGTAAGGGAAGCCTTTTTAAAGCGTCCAAGGAAGGCCAGTTCAAAAATCCATCCGGCCAATGCCATGGCCCAGATGAGGCCAAACAGCGTCCATCCCCACGGGCCGCGCATGGCGATAAGCAAAACCGGGGTATAGGTTCCGGCAATCAGCAAAAAAATGGCGGAATGGTCCATCAACCGCAAGAAATGTTTGATCCGGCCATTGGGAAACGCATGGTAAAGGGTGGAAGAAAGATACAGGAGAAACAGGGAGGCCCCGAAGATGGAAAACCCCACCACGCGCCAGGCATCCCTGTAGTTACCGGAATAAAGAATCAGGCAAACCAGTCCGACGAGGGCCAGACACGCGCCGATACCATGGGTTATACTATTGGCGATTTCCTCGATAATGCTGTATTGGGGTGGTTTTTTTTCCCTGCCCCTTGCAGGTTTTTGCCTGTCCATAGCTATCCTTTTTAAATACGTAAATACGCGCCGGATCTTTCGGGCGCTTTTGAACGGATTGCCCTATTTGCCGGCCGGAATGGCTCCGGATAGGCCAACGATTTCCCCCGACCGATAGCGCTTGACCAGGTTCTTGTAAATATCAATGGCGACCCTATTGAACCCGAGCTCCTCATCGGTCAACCCACGGACCGCCTTGGCCGGCGAACCCATGATAAGAGAGCCGGGCGGGAAGGTCTTGTGGTAGGGGATAAATGAATTGGCCCCGACGATGCTTTGCGCACCGATTTCCGCATGCGACATAATCGTGGCGTTCATCCCGACCATCACATCCTCACAGATCCGACACCCGCGTATCACCGAGCCGTGTCCCAGCGTAACCCGTTCGGAAATCGAAACCCCTGCATCCATATCACTGTGAATGACCACATTGTCCTGGACATTGGTGTCCCTGCCGATTTCAATTCGGCCCTCATCACCCCGCAAAACCGCATTAAACCAGATGCTTGCCCCTTCGGCGATGACTACATTACCATAGATCCTGGCGCCTTCGGCTATAAAAACCGAATCATGGAGCTCCGGACGAAAGACTTGGCTGTTATTTTTCTCATGCCCCATTTTTATCATTTCCTAAGTAGTGTCTTTCCGGCGATTAATAGATGATGTAACAGGAGGCAAACAGGCCGAGGCTTTGCATACTTTCAATCAACTCAAACAGTCCGATAATGACAATAAAATAAATTAAACTGGTCAACCCGCGGAAAAAAGACTTCGAATTAATTAACCGCATTTCCTCCTCATGAAACGTTCGAAGGCTGGGAAAAAAGATGGGAACGGTTTCCGCGTAGGATTCGTATTCCCTACCAAAACGGGCCGCCATCTTGAGCTCTTCTTTTTTAATGGCGAATGGATAGTACAGGGCGAAACAGACCAGAATGATTGCGGGAACCGTCAAGGTCTCAGTGCAGAAGCTGATGCCTAACGCACCGATAAAGCTGAATAGATATAGGGGATGGCGGCATAAAGAATAAGGACCTTTGACTATCAGGGTTTTATTTTTTGCGCCGGCGATATATGAGAGCGACCAAGCCCGACCGATCACCCCTATGCCGACAAGTGTGGCGCCAAACAGAAATAGCACCTCAGACAATACCGGCGTTTGTCTGGCCAATGCATTTCTTCCCAAACAGAATATAACGAGTACGGCGGCAAAAAAAAGCCGTGTCAGGATGATCCTGTATTTTGATCGGAAAAAATAATGAAATTTTAAAAATCGGTTTTTATAATCCTGCCTTGACCACTTGACTGCCATATGCCCTCAAAATTGATGGTTTGGTAAAAAGCGATTAATACCGCGGCGGCGGCATTTTTGCAGAAAGTAACTCTAAAAAACATCCGCATTGTCATTTCGAGCGGCAGCGAGAAATCTTTAGCAATCAAGATTCCTCGTCGCTTTCGTTCCTCGGAATGACAGAGAGCTAAGCTTCTGGAATATTAATATATATTTTTAAGTTACTTAGAAGTCCGATATCTGTATGACGCTTCCGCCCCTCTGATTTTCACGTACACCTAAGTACGCTGTATTCCACGGGATTTTGCGCGCCCCGGATCTTAAACGGGGCTTGAACTTTTTACTTTGCCATCCTAAAATCGACTTTTTACGAGATTGTCAAAATTGATGGCTTCGTAAAAAGTCCAATATCTGTGTTGCGCTGCATTCCTCGGAATTTCACGTACAGCTAAGTACGCTGCATTCCTCGGAATTTGCGCGCCTTGATCTTGAACTTTTTACTTTGCCATCCTAAAATAGACTTTTTACGAGATCGTCAAAATTCATTTTAACAAAAAAGTTAGATGATTATATAATAACCGGATATATAGCCCATGCTTTGATAACAAAGAACCGCGTGCGACTGCAAGCATAGATTTAAACCTAAATTGAAACGCTCAATTTAGGTTTAAATAGTGTCCGTCCAAAAATAGGATGATTTGTTCAAATTCAAGGAAGGCGAAAATTTTAACCGCAGGCATACGCGACGTATTTTGAGGATTAAAAAAAGAATTAAAACAGGGATGCCAAAACTTCAGCCCGGGCCTGAACCCAGTCCTTGTAAGGGCTTTCATTAACGCCACTCTCATAAAGCGCGTAAGCCCGCTGCTCAATCGCGCCGCGATTTTGTTCCGTCAAATCAGCCATACACCCATCAAAGGCCTCCCAGGAAGGAACGGCTTCGGGCCTTTCCGCCCGTATGAGGCGAATCGCGGCATCCGGTGAATATCCCCGCACAAATGACAGGTACCCGAGCACAGTGAGGGGAGAGCGCCCCATACCGGCCGTACAATGGACGTATACCCTGTGCCCGTTAGAAATCATTTTTGAAAGCGATGAGACGGCCTCGGGCAGCCGCCTTCGCATGTCAGCCCGGTCAAAATCGCGAATCGGGCACCGCTCCATTCTGAGTCCGATGCCGGTCCCAAACCGGTGCATCGGCTCGTAGTCAATGCCCCAGTAAGCCAGGCAGTCGTCATGCTGCAGGGACAAAATGCCGGAGGCCACCGCTTCTGAACGAATACGCCGCAGATCATCCGTTGTCATAGGGCATGTCCCGATGACGATATCATCGGTTATCCGCCCCCAGTTAAGTGACCAGGTCCACATACCGCTTCACGTAGATATCCTGAAACCGATATTTACCTCTATTCCTGCCCCCTTTTTCCCAATCATTCAAGGGGCAAAGGGAAAAAAGGAAATCCCCCATCTTGGTGCCTGGGTCCGGATAAAAAGGGCACCGTGGGTTAGACGGTGCCGTGGGAGGCAGCGTTAATCGATTGATGGAATTATTATTTGCGGGAGGCGCTGTAGGCCGCCTGGGGTCTTTTATAGGCCGCAGTTTTTCTTTCCAGCCGTTCAAAATCGACCAGACCGCCCCAACCGGTTTCAAGCATGTCAGCCATCATCTTTTCAAGATAGCCTTTTTTTACAATGCGCCCGTTTTCATCCAGAATATCCTGGATTGTAGGGGCCTTGGAACAATCCGTATATTTTTCTATAAGCTCCAGGCTCCTGGCATTTTCAAACTTTTTATACCCGGTAATATAGGGGAAATAGCCTTCCAGGAGGCTGATGCCCTTGACGAGCTTTCGGAACCGCTTATTTCGGGTAACAAAATAAAGGCTCCGGTAGGCCGATTTCTGCAACAAAACCAGCGACAAAAAGGCCCAGCGCGGGACAAAACGGATTTTTGGGATCACATGGCCGGGAACGGGATCGTTTTTTGTGGCGTAATCATACGCCTTATCATGCAGACAGCGAATAGTGATCGCCTCGTCTCCCATGGCCAGCCTTAAAGCGCCCTGGTGGAATTCGTCTCCCGCCATGATATCCGAGATAATGGCCGCCACCCAGTCCACCGGCACAATATCAAGCGTATTCTTAGGCGTCGTAAGGAAAGGCAGTTTCCCCAGATAGCCCAGCATGATAACCAGATAATGGAGGGTATATGACCGGGTTCTGCCGGTTTTTGACGAGCCCCCGATGATGGTGGGCTCAAAAATCACGATCCGGTCGTTGAATGCCTTAATTTTATCAAGTATGAATTGTTTGGCCTCAGCCTTGGTCTGGGCATAGGTATTGTCCGGTTTTCCCGGGTTGAATCCCGGAAACTCTTCAGGAATGGGTTTCTTATAAATGCCGTATGCATAACCGGTCGAAATATAATAGAGCGTTGGATCCGTTAGCCCGGCGGTTCTCCTGTGCTGCTTAATGGCCTCAAAGAGCGCATAAATTTTCTCGGTGAAAACCACGTTGGGAATCCGGATCTTTTCATACGGCTGATCGAACCTGACATCCGCCGCCCCGTGAAGAATTTTTTCCGTATTTTCGATAAGCTCCTGGTACATATCCGGGTCAATACCCAGTCGGTCTTTGTTGACATCTATTTCAACCAATCTGGATCGCTCGGCCAGCTTCTCCCGATTGGTCCGGTCCATATCCATGGTGCGAACCAGCCTGTCGAAGCGATACTGAATATCCTCCCCATTCGATCCCGGTCGGATGGCAAAATAAAAAATAGGATCCGAATCTTTGGCCATTAGCTCTTCAATAATCACCGGTACGACGTTGCCGGTAATTCCGGTCACAAAATAATTCATAAATACCTCCCCTTATCAGAAGACATTGGCCAGTTTAAAAATTGATATGAGTTTTATCGCCGGCAGAAAGCTTTTATGGGCGCAGAAAAACCGGTTGCTCCGCCCCTGAAACCGGGATTTGGTAAAATCGATCCCTTTAAAACTGTATATAAAATTACCATACCTGTATATCAACCGCTCGATTTTCTTCAATACCGCGGATTCATAGGGCTTGTCCTCGCCATCCAGGATCAGTATGGAAAGCCCCAGGTTCAGCTCCTTGACGCCTTCCGCCTTGAATTTTTCCATGGCATGGGTCATTATCGAATAGAAAATTCCCTGCCGGAATGAACGCGAAAACCTTGAAATATTTGGTACATAGCTAATGATCCGGCCGTCCTTGTATACCGGATCGAAAAAGATGAAGCCGACGAGCTCACCATTTAAATAGGCAAAAAACTTGCGGGTCTCGGCCTGGTATGGCATCTCCATGGGGCGAATCAAAAACCCGATCTCCCGGTTTTTGATTTTGCGTGTCCCCATCCACTGATCCGAAAGCTCCCGGTAACCGGTATCGTCACAGCCTTCCCGGATCACCACCCCTTTTTTACGGGACTGGTTGACGGCGGTGCGGAGCACCTGCTTCTTCTTCCCTGACATTGTCCAGTTCTCAAGGTCAACCACGGTTTCAATGCCGAACTGGGTGGCATAATACCCGAACCTCTGATTCATCAGCTCGGCAACCGGCTCGGTAACCTGTACAAAGCCGACGTTTCGAAAGCGGGTCATGAAGCTTTCGATCAGCGCTTCTCGGTCCTTTTCAGCACAAACCGGATCGGCCAGGGCCAGCTTGGCCCCCCACTTGGACCGGTAGGCGATAAAGCCTTTCTCCGGCACGTCAAAATATTCCATCCCCGGCTGAAGCAGCGAATAGGACATACAGTGGCTGCCGTATGCCCGCAGATATTTAATCCGCTCCTCAAAACTGAACTGCACCGATCCGGATCCTGAAACGGCTCGCTTTGCCCTGGTTGGCAACCGATAGGTACCTTGCAGGACGTCACTCGGATTCATAGATTTTGGCGAAAAATAAAACATCGGCATAAAATGTTCCTTTTTGTGATAAAAAAATTGACAGACGGCCCGGATGATGGGTGAGTATGCCGTTACGTGCAGGCCAATTGCAAAATTCCGCTTTTTAATCGGAATGTAATTGTAAATATGACACATTTTAAATCAATTACAATTCGAAAAGATCCTGAGGTTATCACTAGCCTGAAACTAGTGTCAAAACTCCTGTCCGTCAAATGAATGATGTTTACACCCTTTTCAAACGTCTCTGATAGATTTTTCCAAACCCATTATTATATTTTGTTTTCACGACTAATACCCAATACCTAAAAACTAAAAACTGACAATCTCGTAAAAAGCGATTTATTGCGCTGGCGCACCATTTTTGCAGAAAGTAACTCTGAAAAGCGTCCGCATTGTCATTTCGAGCGGTAGCGAGAAATCTTTAACAATCAAGATTCCTCGTCACTTTCGTTTCTCGCAATGACAGCAGCGGAAGCTTCTAAGATAATATTA
>JAGXLR010000175.1 GCA_018334555.1 Desulfobacterales bacterium | reverse complement strand
GATGGCAAAGAAAAAAGTTCAAGATCAAGGCGACGCAAATTTCGAGGAATGCAGCGTACATAGGAGTACGTGAAATTCCGAGAAATGCAGCGCAACGCAGATATTGGACTTTTTACGAAGCCATCAAAATTGAAACGCTCAATTTAGGTATAATATATTTATAAATTGCCAAGAGGAGTCCCTATGAGCCGATTAAAATTAATGGTAAACGGTCTTCCCGGAAAAGTGGCCACCGTCATTGCCAGAAATGCCGCCGCCGATACGGCGGTGGACTTTATACCGCAATCCTTTACCGGACCGGAAATCACCGACGATTCGGTGATGATTGGCGATACCGCCGTCCGCCTGATTAAACCCGCCGAGCGGGATAGGGAAATCCAGGCCATTGCATCAAGTGAGGGCCGGTTTATCAGCATTGACTTCACCCTTCCGGATGCGGTCAACGAAAACGCCGAATTTTACTGCCGCCATTGTCTCCCCTTTGTCATGGGAACCACCGGCGGAGATCGGGAACAGCTTCAAAAAACCATAGCGGCCTCTACCATCCCTGCGGTCATTGCCCCCAATATGGCCAAACAGATCGTTGGCTTCCAGGCCATGATGGCCTATGCGGCCGAGAACTTTCCCGGCCTGTTTGACGGCTATCGCCTTGAAATCAAGGAGTCCCATCAACAGAGCAAAGTGGATACCAGCGGGACGGCAAAAGCCATGGTACGGTATTTCAACCAGCTGGGCACAAA
The DNA here is from genome assembly GCA_018334555.1 of Desulfobacterales bacterium. Lineage (GTDB taxonomy): Bacteria > Desulfobacterota > Desulfobacteria > Desulfobacterales > Desulfosalsimonadaceae > M55B175. The sequence continues at coordinate 5,638 of JAGXLR010000175.1, read as the reverse complement.
TTTTTCCGAGGCCGACATCACTAAAATCCGGGATCCGGAAATCCAGCAAAAAGAATGGGGAATACCCGAACCGTACCTGGGCGGACACGGCTGGCATACGTATACCCTGACATCAAAGGATCAAACCGTGCAGTTCTCGTTTTCCCATTTTGTCAACGGCCGTGAGATCTATGCCTGGGGAACCCTGGATGCGGCCCGCTTCTTACAGGCAAAAATCGAGTCGGGTATTAAGGGCCGGATATTTTCAATGATCGATGTGCTGAAAGGAGCCTGAATTTGATGCGAAATATCGCCGCCGCCTTTATTGTTTTCCTGATCGCCGCCCTCACTGCTGCCCCCGGATTCTGCGAAACCCGATACCCCGGCAAAGACCGGGCGGAGCGGCCGGATCCGCTGGCCTCCCCCGAGGCCAGAAAAGGCGGGGAAGTCAAGACCTTCGGGGGACAGTATCCCAAGAGCCTGAATTACTATCTGGACAACAACACGCTTTCCGCAGAAGTTTTCGGCTCAATGTTCGAGACCCTGCTCGATATGAACCCGATCACGCTCGATTACGAGCCCGGCCTGGCGGACTGGTGGCGCATTTCAGACGACAAGAAAACCTTTACGTTCCACCTGGATCCGGAGGCCAAATGGAGCGACGGGCAGCCGGTGACCGCCGAAGACGTGCGATGGACATATGACGCGATCATGGCCCCCCAACATATGACCGGCCCGCATAAGATCAGCATGGAGCGGTTTCATCCGCCAAAGATAATAGACAAGCGGACCATCCGGTTTACCGCTAAAAAGGTACACTGGAAAAACCTCCAGGCCGCCGGCGGGTTTCACGTTCTCTGTAAGCATGCCTATAAAGACAAGGATTTTAACAAACTCAATTTCGAGTTCCCCGTGGTATCCGGCCCGTATGGATTGGGAAGAATCGAGGAGGGACTGTTTATCCAGATCAACAGGCAAGATGACTGGTGGGCGGCCGATAAGAAACGGAACCAGGGGAAATACAATTTTGACACCATTACCTACCGGTTCTACGCAGAGCGCACCAACGCCTTTGAGGCCTTTAAAAAAGGAAAAATCGATATCTTCCCGGTCTATACCTCGCGTATATGGATTAACGAAACCAATGGCGAGGCGTTTTTCAAAAACCACATCATCAAACAAAAAGTCTACAACCATCAACCCGTCGGCTTTCAGGGCTTTGCCATGAACATGCGAAAACCGCCGTTTGATGATATCCGGGTACGAAAGGCCATGGCCCATCTGTTGGACCGCCGGAAGATGAACCGCACCCTGATGTATAACCAGTATTTTCTTCACCGCTCCTATTTTGAAGACCTGTATGCCCCGGGGCATCCATGCCCCAACCCGTTGATCGAGCTGGACAAGCAAAAAGCCAGGGACCTTTTGGAAAAGGCGGGATGGCGGGTTAACCCCGAAACCGGTTACCTGGAAAAAGACGGGCGGAGGTTCACCTTTCGGTTTCTGTCCCGCAATTCCTCATCAGATAAATTTCTCTCCATTTATGCCGAAGATTTAAAGGATGTGGGCATTGATCTGAAGATTGACAAGAAAGACTGGGCCGCATGGGCACGGGACATGGACGCGTACAACTTTCAGATGACCTGGGCGGCCTGGAGTTCGGGTGTATTTAAGGACCCGGAAAGCATGTGGCTCTCTAAAGAGGCCGAGCGAAAAGGCGGCAACAATATTACCGGCTTTAAAAATGAAACCGTGGACGCCCTGATTGAAAAGCAGAAAACCATATTCGACATTCAAAAACGTAACGAGATTTGCCGTCAAATCGACCGAATCATCTATCAGGCATATCCCTACGTACTCCTCTGGAATATCGACTATACCCGGCTTCTGTACTGGAATAAATTCGGCACACCGAAAACCGTGCTCTCCAAATACGGAGACGAGACCAGCGCCCTGGTCTACTGGTGGATGGACCCGGATGCAAAGGCGCTTCTAAACGATTCGGTCGAACATGACGCCCCCATGCCGCCCAAACCGGCGTCAGTCAGATTTGACGAGGTGTTTAAAGGGGAAAGTAAAAGGTAAAAGGGGCAAGGGGAAAGCCACTCAAAGCTGCCATTTCGAGCGACAGCGAGAAATCTTTAACAAACAAGAGGCCTCAAATTCCAAGAAACGGAAGCGCAACACGGATATATTGGAGATTTTACGAGGCCATCGCCGACTGAACGATTTCATAGACCTTTGAGATGGCCCTATCCAGGTTCTCCGGGTTGGGCCCCCCGGCCTGGGCCATATCCGGGCGTCCGCCGCCGCCGCCGCCGACTTCGGCCGCCACGGACTTGATGATATGGCCGGCGTGGAACCGGTCCAGCAGGTCTTTGGTTACGACGACGATCAAGAGCGCCTTGCCGTTATTCGCCGCGCCCAGCGCCACGATGCCCGATTTTATCCGGTCTCTGAATTTATCCGCCATATCGCGCATTGATGCCGGATTTTCAGCGTCTACCCGCTTTGCCAGGATCTTCACATCGTTAACCGTCCGAACCTCGCTGTCCGCCTGATCGACCGAAAAAGAGGCGATTTTGCCCTTCAAACGCTCGAGCTCCTTCTCCATCGACCGTTGCTGGGACAAAAGCGTTTCTACGCGCTGATACAAAGCTTCCGGCCGCTCCTTTAGAAGCCCGGCGGTCTCATGCAGCATCCGCATCCGCGACTGGATATGCTCGAGGGCGGCTTTGCCCGTAAATGCCTCGATCCGGCGTACGCCGGCGGCCACACTGGTTTCACCGATGATTTTGAACAGCCCGATGTTGCCGGTTTTTGAAGTATGCGTCCCGCCGCACAGCTCCTTGCTGAATTGGCCCAGTTCGATGACCCGGACCCGATCCCCGTATTTTTCCTCGAAAAGCGCCATGGCGCCGCTCTGAAAGGCCTCTTCGGCATCCATCTCCTGGATGGAGACCTCGAGGTTGTCCCTGATGCGATCGTTGACCAACCCCTCCACGGCCTCTATCGACTCCGTCGTCATCTGGGAAAAATGCGTAAAATCGAATCGCAGACGGTCCGGACCGACATAAGAACCGGATTGCCGGACATGATCGCCCAGAACAGACCTCAAGGCGGCATGCAGCAAATGTGTGGCAGTATGGTTTAGCGCAGTGGCCGTTCGATGATCCGGATCGACCGCCAGGGTCGCCTCAACCCCCTTCTCGATAAGGCCGGTCGCCACCCGCCCCTTGTGAATGATCAAACCGGTCGGGTCCTTGACCGTATCCGTTATCGAAACCTCAAAACCATCGCCGTAGATCCGGCCCGAATCGCCGACCTGGCCGCCGGATGCCGCATAAAACGGCGTTTTATCGGCAACAATCTCGACTTCCTCCCCGGCTTGGGCGGATTCAACCGGCTGATCGTCCTTTACAAGGAACAACACCCTTGAATCATATGTCAGGTGGCTATATCCGACAAATGCGGGGAGCCTATCGAGTGAGGCGGTAAAATTCTTGTAGGCATCGCTTACGCTTGAAAAAGATGACACCGTACGCGATTTTTCGCGGCGCTCCGCCATGGCGGCGTTAAATCCGTCCATATCGAGTCCGAAATCCTTGTCCCGAACCACATCCGCCACGATATCGACCGGAAAACCGAATGTGTCGTAGAGTTTGAATATGACATCGCCCGGCACGACGGACTCGCCGTTTTCCTGCATTCGGGAGAGGGTCTCGTTCAAAAGCTTCAAACCGTTCTCCAGAGTTTCCAGGAAACGGACCTCCTCATTCTTGATCACGTTCGTGATAAATGCCCGCTTCTCTATGAGCTCGGGATAGCCGGACTTCATTACTGAAAAAACGGTTTCAACGGTCTCGTGCAGAAAGGGATCGGTGAGCGAGATAGACCGGCCATATCGTATGGCGCGCCGCAGAATCCGGCGCAGGACATAGCCCCGGCCCTCGTTTGACGGCAGCACGCCATCGCCCACCAGAAAGGCCGCCGCCCGACTGTGGTCGGCAATAACCTTCATGGCCACATCCGTGGACTGGCTCTCACCCAGGGATTTGCCCGAGAGCGCCTCTATTTTTTGCATAATCGGCATGAACAGATCCGTATCGTAGTTGGTGGACACATCCTGGATAATCGAGGCGATCCGCTCGAGCCCCATACCGGTATCGATACTGGGGCTTGGAAGAGGCGTCATGTTCCCGGCCTCATCGCGGTTGTACTGCATAAAAACGAGGTTCCAGATTTCTAAGTACCGGTCGCAATCACAGCCGGGCATGCAATCCGGCCGGCCACAGGAGAGTTCCGCCCCCCGGTCGATCAGAACCTCCGAGCACGGACCGCACGGACCGGTCTCGCCCATTGACCAGAAGTTGTCCTTTTCCCCCAACCGGACAATCCGATCGGCCGGCACGCCGATCTGGTCCCGCCAGATTTCGTATGCCTCGTCATCGTCCTTGTAGACCGATATCCACAGTTTTTCAGCCGGCAGCCCGTATTCGTTGACCAGAAGATCCCAGCAATAACCGATGGCCTTTTCCTTGAAGTAGTCACCGAACGAAAAATTGCCCATCATTTCGAAAAAGGTATGGTGGCGGGCGGTGTAGCCGACATTTTCCAGGTCGTTATGCTTTCCCCCGGCCCTCAGACATTTTTGTGAAGTGGCCGCCCGGCTGTAATCGCGATTTTCTTCGCCGAGAAAAATTCGTTTAAACTGAACCATTCCGGCATTGGTAAACAGAAGCGTCGGATCATCCTGCGGCACAAGCGATGAGCTGCGGATAATCGGGTGGCCCTGCCTGCGAAAATAATCAAAAAACCGTTTGCGTATTTCGTCTCCAGTCATGCAATCTCCAGGTTATCCCGATGTTTTCTCGGCGGCCGTCTCCGCATCATCGGTTTTTTCTGAGATTTCGGCCAAACCGACCGCCTCTTTGACCTCCTGAAAAATCCTGTCAAAATAATCGGGATTGTCTTTGAAAAACTTTTTGACGTTCTCCCGGCCCTGACCGATCCTCTCCTCATTGTAGGCATACCAGGACCCGCTTTTATCAATGACCTCGGCTTTAACCCCCATATCCAGCAGATCCCCGGCCAGGGAGATGCCCTCGCCGTAGGTAATGTCAAACTCCGCCTCCTTAAAAGGCGGGGCCATTTTGTTCTTAACCACTTTTGCCTTGGTACGGTTGCCTACGACCTCCTGGCCTTCCTTGATTTGTCCGGTCCGGCGCACCTCAATCCGTACCGATGAATAGAATTTTAAGGCATTGCCGCCGGTGGTGGTCTCCGGGTTGCCGAAGACCACGCCGATTTTCATGCGGAGCTGGTTAATAAAAATCAGCGATGTTTTGGTTTTGCTGATCGTGGCGGTCAATTTACGAAGGGCCTGGGACATCAATCGGGCCTGCAGCCCCATGTGGGAATCTCCCATCTCCCCCTCGATCTCGGCCCGCGGAACCAGCGCCGCTACCGAGTCGATGACCAGGATGTCGATCGCCCCGCTGCGTACCAACATATCGGCAATTTCCAGGGCCTGCTCCCCCGTATCCGGCTGGGACACCAAAAGCTCGTCGCAATTGACGCCCAGCTTTTTGGCATAGGATGTGTCCAGGGCGTGCTCAGCGTCGACAAAAGCAGCTCTCCAGATCGGAAGAGCACACCT
>JAGXLR010000024.1 GCA_018334555.1 Desulfobacterales bacterium | reverse complement strand
ACTTCCAAGGAACTCGACAATATTTAATATTATCTTAGAAGCTTCCGCTGCTGTCATTCCGAGAAACGAAAGTGACGAGGAATCTTGATTGTTAAAGATTTCTCGCTACCGCTCGAAATGACAATGCGGATGTTTTTTAGACCTAAATTGAGCGATTTTCAAGTTTGCCGCAGCAGCGCAATAAATCGCTTCTTACGAGACTGCCAACGCCTGTTATCGGTCATTATTACCGGTGCGGGGATCCTGCTGCAGGCGCATAATGAATTTTGTCCCATGACCGGGCATTGAGTCCACTTTCATCTCTCCGCCGTGGTTTTCGGTAACAATGAAATATGAAACCGACAATCCCAGACCGGTGCCGATACCTACGGGCTTGGTCGTAAAAAAAGGCTCGAACAGACGTTTACGCGCTGACTCTTCCACCCCCGGCCCGTTGTCTTCGATTTCCACCCGGGCCATATTTTTATCGCGCATCACCCGCAAGACAAACTGCGGGTTCTTTACTTCGTTGGTCGACATGGCCTCGGCCCCGTTTTTTAAAATATTGAGAAAGACCTGCTGTATTTTACTGGCTTCGCATCGGATCTTCGGCATTTCCGGCTCATACTCCCGGATGATTTCAATCTTTCGGAAGTCGTACTGCTTTTTCAGGTCATAATCGGTGCTGGCCAGGGCAACGGATTGGTCGAGCAGGGTCGCAAGATCATGGGGGGCAAAGTTTGATTCGCTTTTTCTGGCAAAGCTAAGCATGTTCTTGACAATTTTTGCCGCCCGATGGCCGGACGTATGGATATGCTCCAGCATTCGGATTAGTCTTCGCGATTCAAGATAGGCGCGGATTTTATCCAGGCTGGTGCCCGCCTCCTCAGCCGCGCTCCGGTTTGCCGGAATATCTTCGGTCAGGCGCCGTTTAACCATCTCGGCATTCTGGATAATCCCGGCGAGCGGATTGTTGATTTCATGCGCCATGCCAGCAGCCAACCCCCCAACGGATAACATCTTTTCCGACTGGATCATCATGTCCTCGAGACGCACACGCTCGGTAATATCATCCAAACGGATAACAGCCCCCTCTATCCCGTTGGACAGCAACGGATAAACGGTTACATCCTCATACCGGGTTTCGCCGTTGCACTGTCTGGCGACCTTTGATCGCTCCTGTATCTGCCGGTTACGCATGGCCTCTTCGATTTTCCCGATCTCTTCTTCCATGCGGGGAAAAGCGTCAACGAGGCGTTGGCCCATGGCCTCCTGCGGCGCAAGCCCCGTTTGATTTTCCGCCTTCCGGTTCCATTGGGTGATCCGGGTTTCGTTGTCGACGCCTATAAGAATAGAAGGCATGGAGTCGATAATGTTGGCCAGATAGTTGCGAAGATGGCGGAGCTTCTCCTCGGCCTGCTTGCGCTGGGTAATATCGGTGCCGAATCCGGTTAGCTCTGTAACGTCCCGGGCGTCGTCGGTCCTGTTAATGGAGTTCCAGAGAATGATTTTTCTGGAGCCGTCCTTCGCTGTCATCGTCATTTCATAGTCATAAACATCCCCTTTTTCGAAATCGCGGAAAAACTCTTCCACCTGGCGGTATTCGTCCTGCGGAAACAAGGTTTGCCACCAATTTTTTCCGATAATTTCATCCCTTGCGTAGCCGGTGATCGATTCCCCGGCAGGATTGATGAATGTCGTCGTGCCATCCGGCGCAATACCGCAAACAAGAGCAGGCGTTCCTTCAATAATGCCGGTGGAAAAATCCCGCTCCGCCTTTAATTCCGCCTGCCCTTTTTCGATCCTTTCCAGCATACTGTTAAACCCGTCATAGAGCGTTCCGATTTCATCAGCGGTGGTTTTTTCGATACGGGTGGCATAGTCGGGCTCCGTGGTAATCCGGCCCATGACATCGGCCAGCTTCAAAATCGGGGCGGTCACCGTTCTTTGAAATATCGAGGCCAGCAGCGCGGCAACGGCGATCAAACCGAGCAGCGAGCCGGCAAAGATAAGGATACTGCGTTTGGTTTTTTGAACCAGCGGTTCGAGTGACACGGCGAGGTAGACGGTCCCATAAGGCTTATCCTTATGGATTATCGGCCGGAAGACATGGAAAAAGCCTTTTTTAAAACTCTGATAGTCTCTATGAAATGCAATGCTTGGAAGTTGGCCTGCCGACGGATGGCGATAGGCGGCAAACAGGTTCTTATCCCGATCATAGATCACGGCTTTCTTTATGGACGGTATTTTCCGTAACACGGAAAGATTCTTTTCCGCCTGCCCCCTGTCGCCGAAAGTCAGGGGAACAATGGCATATTGCCCCGTGAGTTCGGCGTTTTTTATTGCAGTGGCCGCCAGGTTATCCTTCATATAGCTTGAAGCATGTACGGAAACAAACACGAAACCGACTGTCAGGGTAAACAGGGTAATCCCCAGAATAATGATTATCAGCTTTTTCTTGATCGACATCGTAGCAAAACTTCACTCTTTAAGGGTCGGGTTTGACGATTGTGGCGTAATCCAGAAGCAAAGACGCCGCGCTTAGGGCGGCCCTCTTCATCGCCGCCGGATTGATCTCAAAGAGGACTTTCTGCCTTTCCACATAGAAGTTTACATGGACGCCCCTTTCGGCAAATCCGGCGGTATCGCCCACCGTTAGAACATGGTAGCGTTCGGCCGTTCGAATATATCTTTCAAGCCGGTCATCCTCTGAACTGGAGATAAAGAGCAGGTCGCAGTTCTTTATTGCCTCCACAGAGGCGATTTTTACTATCCGAACGGGTTTTCCCTTGATCTCCCGGCTTCTGTAATCCTCTTGCAGCACCCCGTAAAACGGGTTATCCCCCGCCATCCCGATAACAAAGGAAGACTTTCCCCCCGTTGCCGTCCCATGATCCGGCCATTTGATAAAACGCGTAATTTTTTCCAGATAGGCGGATTTTATCTCGTATTCTCCGGCGCGAAGGCCAAAGGCGGGGCTGGTGAAAAAAACACCCAACAACAAAATGATACCAAAACAGGCAAGCGCCTGCCCGCTTTTTTTCCATGTATGAAAAACCGTCGCTGTATGGGCCATGATGCTATCTATACGGTTACCCGCATTCGCCGTTTAAAATATCCAGGAGCCTGCAGACTTCATCGCTGATTGCGTTCAGGTCATCCACAGGCTTAAAGAAAACGGTCTCCGATACCGATTCCATTTCCTTGATATCGCCGGGGATGTTAAATTTCACGGAGCCGGTATAGACCACACAAACCGTCTTCGGGGACAGCTCGTGCAGTCTGCGGATCAGCGCCTCGCCGCCCATTCCCGGCAGTCGCAGGTCGATGATGACCGCATCGGCCCGTTCATTTTCCATCATTTGGATGGCCTCTTCGGCGGTATCCGTCCGCCTGACGGAAAACCCCTTGTCCTCAAAATGGGCCTCGAGACTCATCCGAACCGACTCGTCATCCTCTACGATCAATACTTTCCAGGGTCTTTCCATTCACCCGCCATTTTCTGTTGGTTATAGGATGAAGCCATCAGAATTGGATAGAGAAGCTTCCAGTAATTCTCCTGGCCACATCGGATGTGTCCAGCGGATACTCATCAAATGTCGTCCCAAAAACATTATACACGGCAATGCCGAGCTCTGCCGGACTGCCGGCCAGTTCAAACGCATAGCCTGCCCGCAGGTTGGCATAGGTATGGCTGTCGGCCAAACCGCCGGCTGTCGTATGGCCTTCCGGGCTTTCCCATGTATATCGGCGCCAGCGTGTGACGTCTTTATAGTGAACAGTCAAATTAGCGGACAGCCCGTTTTCGAACTTGGCCCTTAGTTGGCCGCTGGCCATATTATGCGGTGTCATCGCCAGAAGCTGCTCGACCCGCTCGTCCTTTTCATGCTGGTCAAGATAGGTGTAATTGGCTTTTGCGCTTAACCACGGCGTCAGCCGGTAGCTAAACTCCAGTTCCACGCCAAACTGATAGGCGTCACCGATATTGGTGAAAGGATGGGGGATAACGGTACCGCCGACCGCTTCGTCAACATAGGGTTTTCCGTGTTGGATAAAATAGATGAAATCATCGAGCTCCGAATAGAAAAAATTGGCATTGACACTGCACTTCTCTGAGAGCTGCCCCATATAGGCCAGTTCATAGGTCATGGCCTTTTCGGGGTCGTTGTCATCCTGGCCGAATACCCGCAGATATGTGCCGTTTTTGTAAGGGCTTATCCGGTTATAGTAGCATTCGATGAAATCCGGGTTGCGAAAAGAGCTTCCCCAGGTAAGGCGGAAATGATGGTGCAGGTACGGCGTATACATGAGGCTGACGCGATGGGATACCGAACTCCCGGTACAGGTATGGTCGTCATAGCGAATGCCGGTGTTGAGGCTTATCTGATCCGTAAGGGCGTAGGTGTTGTCCAAATAGATCCCCACGTTGTTATGGGTTTCCCTTCCATCGATGCTGGGGCCGTCTGCGTACTTCTGGCTCAGGTTTGCCCCCCATATGAGGGTATCCCGGTTAAGGGGGCGGAACTGGTGCTGAAATTCCAACCCTCTTTCGCCCATCTTAAAATACAGTTGTTTTTTGCCGAGGGAATCGCCGTCGTTTTCGTCCATGTGTTTCAGGTGGGCCTTGAGGGTAATATTGGGATCCTCCGAAGTATAGCTGAGGACCGTCTTAATCGTATCCCCGTCGGAGAAGGCGATTGGCCCAGTACTCTCGAGGAGGATATCCATCTCCTCAGGATGGATGTAGCCGGTAAACATGGACAGGGTCGAGTTGGGATCGAGGTGATAATCAAGCGAGGCGTTGAATTTATAGTATCGTTGCTCCGGATCATTGGCCCAGGCGATAAAATCGTCGTTATCCGTCTCCTTCCAGCCCGCTGCAATCCGGTAGTCGAGATCCTTGACCGATCCGCCCTGCATTAACGAGGCCCAAAACGTCTGGTCCTCGCCGGCTTTTATGGAAAAAGAGGTCCCCTTTGTGTCTGCGGGATCCTTGGTTATGACGTTGATTACCCCGAACATGGCGTTTGCCCCGTACAAAGAGGAGCCGGGCCCTCTCAGGACCTCAATCTTTTCGATTTCTTCCAAAGTAATCGGCAGCTGGAAAAGCTCCGGAATCCCGTAGACTTCATAGGAGGTCGCAATGCCGTCGATCAGGAATACAAATTTATTGGCGGGCAGCTTATGAAATCCCCTGATCCCTCCGGCCAGTGAAAAAAACGAGTTGGTACGCCCCAGATGAATGCCGACGACCATCTGCAAGGCTTCGGAAAGCTGTGTAGCGCCCAATTGTTTAATATCCTCGGCTGTCACCACGCTCATCGCCGCAGGCGCTTTTGAGATAGCCTGGGGTTGTCGCCCCGCAGTGACCACCTCTACCTCCGCCAGTTCCTCTATCGACAAGTCAAAAAGCTCTTCGTCAGCCGGTGGGTTGCCGGCAAAGGCCAAAACGGGGCATAAAAGCAAAGCAACAATGGCCGTCCCCATCATTTTTTTTAATTTCATATGCCCTGCCTGTTTTCGGTATGATGACAGAATTCAAGACCTGGCTCGGCGGGATTATATCTGATTATATACAGGAATCAACCAAATCATATAACCGACCCGATGGCCGCCTATACGGGAAAGGATACAGAAAGCGCAGGTATCGGCTGCACCCGGGAACAGATATGCCGTTTGATGTGGAAACGGAAAAAAAGGGCGGATGTTTTCTTTCATCCGCCCCCCCATTTTTTTTCAGCCTTTGTTGGCAAGGGCCCCGTCCTGGAGCGCCATTTTTTGTTCTATTCCCCCCGATACTTGAACGAGAGCCGCACCACCGCACGGAACAAGGTGACCTTATCGTTTTCAAGCTTCATATCCATTTCCTTGACTTCAGCAACCCGGAGATCCTGCAATGATTTGCCGGCCCTCTCCACGGCATTTCTTGCCGCTTCCTCCCAAGAGTTCGGACTGGTGCCAACCATCTCGATGAATTTGTAAACACTGTCGGTCATAATGGCCTCCTTTGTTTGATAGGGGTTTATAACGGCCGAGGCTTTCGTATGCCCGGCGTAAATGATGGGGGTGATCCTTTACCTAAATTGAGCGTTTCAATTTTTTGAAGATTTAATTTTGATGGCTTCGTAAAAAGTCCAATATCTGTGTTGCGCTTCCATCCCTCGGAATTTCACGTACAGCTAAGTACGCTGCATTCCTCGGGATTTGCGCGCCTTGATCTTGAACTTTTTACTTTGCCATCCTAAAATCGACTTCCAAGAAACTCGACAATATTTAATATTATCTTAGAAGCTTCCGCTGCTGTCATTCCGAGAAACGAAAGTGACGAGGAATCTTGATTGTTAAAGATTTCTCGCTACCGCTCGAAATGACAATGCGGACGCTTTTCAGAGTTACTTTCTGCAAAAATGGGGCGCCAGCGCAATAAATCGCTTTTTACGAGATTGTCAGGTTTTAAAAAATACTGTTTATACTCATGAACTATGTTTTTATACTATAATAATCAATCCATCAATTGCAAGCATTTCATAGCCGAGTCCCCATATAAATTTCAGGCCTGCGGCTCTTGAATATAAAACGTATTGTGCTTATATTGAAAATGCTATGAAAGAAAAAAACGAAAAAATACCGAATCCACGAGAAATAGAAAAAGAGATCAGCGATTTTCTGAATCGTAAATACGGGGATCAGGTAAAGATCGTATCCCCTATCGTCATGCCCCAGTCAGAGCAATCCGAAGACAGCTCTGAGAGTGGGAAGAATCGTCATGATATTAACTTTGATCTTAGGCCCGAAGAACTGATCAGGTATCTGGATCAGTATATTATTCGCCAGGATCTCGCCAAACAGGTCCTGGCAACAAAAATCTGTACCCACTTCAACCGAATCCGCTATCAGAAGGGAGAGGACGCCAGCGGAGAACAAATGACCGGGGGGATCAAGAATAATGTCCTGATGATTGGTCCGACGGGGGTCGGCAAAACCTACATGATCAAACTGATCGCCCAAAAACTGGGGGTCCCGTTTGTTAAAGGGGATGCCACCAAGTTCAGCGAAACCGGCTATGTTGGCGGGGATGTGGATGACCTGGTGCGGGACCTGGTTCGTGAAAGCGACAGCGACATTGATCTCGCCCAGTACGGCATCATTTATATCGATGAAATCGACAAAATCGCCTCCAGCAAAAACTATGTCGGGGCGGATGTCTCCCGTACGGGCGTGCAGCGGGCGCTGCTCAAGCCGATGGAGGAGACCGAAGTCGAGATGAAGGTGCCGCATGATCCGATTTCGATGATCCAGGAGGTTGAACAATTCCGAAAAACCGGCAAACGCGAAAAAAAATCGATCAATACCAGAAATATTCTCTTTATCATGAGTGGTGCCTTTGCGGAGCTGCCGGAAATCATCAAAAAACGGACGACCGATCAGAGCATCGGTTTCGGGGCGAAAATGAACACGCAGGAAAAAACGGTGAGTATCCTCGGGCAAGCGAAGGCGGAAGATCTGATTGAATATGGGTTTGAATCCGAATTCGTGGGTCGGTTGCCGGTAAAGGCGATTTTTGAAGAGTTGACGCATGAGGATCTGCTCAATATCCTACGAAATCCCAACAACCCGGTACTCTTGAACAAGCGGATGGATTTCGCGACCTATGGAATCGATATCAAATTCTCGGATGATGCCCTCTCGCATCTGGCCAGCCAGGCGCTGGGGGAAAATACAGGGGCCCGGGGCCTGGTAAGCGTTATCGAACAGGCATTGATTCCGTTTGAAACCCATCTGCCCTCCACCAATATCAAACATTTTCCGGTGACCCTGGAGGTAATAAAGAATCCGGAAACCGTGCTCAATAACTGGCTAAGCGGTATGGGCGGTGAGCAGCGACGGGCGGAGTTTGATCAAATTACGGAAGAATATAAGGGGTTTATTAAAACCTATCTCCAAAACAACCGGAACAGCTTGACCGGCCAATACGGATTGCCGCTCTCTGCCTACCGAATTGATCGGATTTCGGAGTTCTACTGCAACCATGTGGCCGAAATCGCTCAGGCGGTAAAAGCGGTTAAATCCTATTATGATCAGATTAAACGGATTGAAATCGAGTTTTACAACCGGCATGAGATAAACATTGTGCTTGAAGAGGATGCGGTGGACTTTATTCTGGCCAAGCTCATTGATCGCTCCGCCGCCATCAGGGCGATAGACGACAAACTGTCGGCAGACTTTGAATACGGGCTTAAGCTGATCCGTGAGAAGACCGGACGCAACCGCTTCTTTATCTCCCGTTATGCCCTGGAGAACCCGGAAACCTTTCTCAATCAGCTGATCAAGGCGGAGTTCAACAAGGCGGATGCGGACCTGGCTGCGGTTGATCTCAAAAAGCACAACGAGGACAATTCGAGCATATAAAAACCATTTACACGATCCGATTAATTTTATAAGGGATTAAACAATACAGTTACGGCGTACACCGATGTACGCCGTAACTGTTATTGGATTAAATTTAATGGCTTCGTAAAAAGCGGTTTATTCCGCTAACGGGGCATCTTTGCAGAAAGGCACGCAAAAAATATTCGCATTGTCATTTCGAGCGTTAGCGAGAAATCCTTGACCAATAAGATTCCTCGTCACTTTCGCTTCTCGGAATGACAGCAGCGAAAGTATCTAAAATAATATTAAATATTGTCGAGTTCCTTGAAAGAAAAAAAACGCTATGATCGGTATATCAAAACTCTATTGCGGTACGATCGAACCTTCCGATGCCCTTCGCTACAGCCGTCAGTCGAAGGATCTGCCCTCTCATCTGCTTCAGTTTTCAGAAGATAAAAAACCCGTAGTGGTTTGGAATATCACCCAGCAATGCAACCTGAGATGCATCCATTGCTATGCCCATGCCAAAGCTGGACTGCAGGACAACGAACTCTCCACAGAGGAAGGCAAACGTCTGATTGACGATTTGTCGGCGATGGGGGCACCGGTGCTCCTGTTTTCCGGCGGAGAGCCGCTAATGCGAAAGGATCTGCCGGAGCTCGCATCCTATGCCATCAAACGGGGCATGCGGGCGGTTATCTCCACCAACGGAACCCTTATTGATCCGGAGAAAGCCAAGATTTTTAAAGATATCGGCCTTTCCTATGTCGGCATCAGCATAGACGGGGACAAGGCCATAAATGATAAATTCCGCGGCGTGGACGGCGCCTTCGATGCGGCCATGAAGGGCATCGAAAACTGCCAGGCGGAAGGCATCAAGGTGGGCCTGCGCTTTACCATCAATAGGTATAACGCCGAGCAGGTGCCGTTTCTTTTTGATCTTTTAGAAGCGCGCGACATTCCCCGGATATGTTTCTATCATTTGGTATACGCGGGCCGCGGCTCCTCCCTGGTGGATCAGGATCTCTCCCATGAGGAGACCCGAAGAACGGTGGATCAGATTATCGACCGGACAAAGCGTCTGCATGATCTTGGCAAACCCAAGGAGGTTTTGACCGTTGACAACCATGCAGACGGACCCTACCTGTATCTTCGCATGCTAAAAGAGAACAGTCAGCGGGCAAAGGAGGTCCTTGAGCTGCTCAGCATGAACGAAGGCAACAATTCCGGACGGGGCATCGGCTGTGTCAGCTGGGACGGCGAGGTATATGCGGACCAGTTCTGGCGGCACAGGAGTTTCGGCAATGTGCGCACACGGCCGTTCTCCGAGATCTGGACCGACCTGTCGGACCCGTTGATGAAAAAGCTCAAGAACAAAAAAGCCTATGTTACCGGCCGGTGCGCCGACTGCCGGTGGCTGGATATCTGCGGCGGCAACTTCAGGGTTCGGGCCGAAGCCGTAACCGGAGATATTTGGGCGCCGGATCCGGCCTGCTATCTGACGGATGAAGAAATCCGCGGCAACGACATAAAGGGGTGTTAAAAATGCTTTTTCCGGACTATCGAGCCAGACGAATGCGGCAAACACCGGCATTTCGCCGTATGATACGGGAGACCACGCTTTCCGTCGACGACCTCATCCTGCCGCTGTTTGCCATTAACGGCAAGGATGTAAAGCATCCGATTCCTTCCATGCCCGATCATTTCCAGCTCTCGCTGGAGCATCTGGTAAAAGCGGCGACAAACGCCTATGAACAGGGCATCCCGGCAATCATGCTGTTCGGCATTCCTGAAAAAAAGGATGAGTTGGCAACCCGGGCATATGCCAAGGACGGAATTGTTCAGAGGGCCGTCAGGGAAATCAAGAAAAAACGGCCCGAGCTGATGGTGATCACCGACGTCTGTCTGTGCCAGTATACCGATCACGGCCATTGCGGCGTGGTGGAAAAGGGGGTTATCGACAACGATGCCACCCTTGATCTGCTGGCGCGCGTCGCCATCTCCCATGCCGAGGCAGGGGCGGATATGGTCGCCCCCTCGGACATGATGGACGGCCGGGTAAACGCCATTCGTGAGGGTCTGGATGATAAGGATCTGAGCCATATCCCCATCATGTCCTATGCGGCCAAGTATTGTTCCGCCTATTACGGTCCGTTCCGGGCGGCCGCCGATTCTGCGCCGCAGTTCGGCGACCGGCGAACCTACCAGATGGACCCGGCCAATTCCTTAGAAGCCATTCGGGAAGTTACCATGGATGTCGAGGAGGGCGCCGATATTATCATGGTCAAGCCCGCCCTTCCCTATCTGGATGTCATCCACCGGGTACGCGAGGAGATCGATCTGCCGGTAGCCGCCTACAATGTCTCCGGCGAATATGCCATGATCAAGGCAGCCGACCAGATGGGATGGCTCAACGGAACAGAGGTCATGATGGAGACATTGACCGGCATCAAGCGGGCGGGGGCGGACATGATCCTGACCTATTTTGCCCTGGAAGCCGCCTCTGTATTGAATGCCGCAAAATAAACATTTTTTTGGAGAAGAACGCATTGCCCCCTGAAAAATCCGACACCGATTCACCGACCGGACAATCCCCGGTCAAGAACGCTGATCTCCGGCTGGTGGCCTGGGAGGTCACCCGTAACTGCAACTTGAACTGCGCCCACTGCCGGGCCGCCGCAAAGAACCAGGACTACGCCGGGGAGCTGGATACGTCCGCCGCTTTGCGCCTGCTCGACCAGATCGCCGAGGTCGGCCGCCCGATTATCATTTTAACCGGCGGCGAGCCGCTTATGCGGGAGGATATCTTTGAACTGGCCGAATACGGAACCCAAAAAGGGCTTCGGATGGTCATGGCGCCCAACGGCACGCTGATTACGGAGACAGTTGCCCGGAAAATGATAGACACCGGCATCCAGCGCATCAGCGTGAGCCTGGATGGCGCCACAAAAGAGCGTCATGACGGCTTTCGCGGAGTTGAAGGCGCATTCGAAGGCGCCCTCCGGGGAATAGAGGCGGCAAAATCCCAGGGGGTCGAGTTTCAGATCAATACCACCATCAGCAAATACAACTACGATCAGATCCCCGACATTCTGAAGCTGGCTGAGAACCTGGGGGCCGCTGCGCTGCACATTTTTTTGCTGGTACCCACGGGCCGGGGCAAGTATATTATCGACCAGGCGATTACGGCAGAGGAATATGAATACACGCTGAACTGGTTTTATGACCAGAAGAAAAAGACCCCTCTTCAGCTCAAGGCTACCTGTGCGCCGCATTACTATCGGATCCTTCGGCAGCGCGCCCGCAAAGAGGGCATCGCCGTGACCTATGATACCCATGGACTGGATGCGGTAACCCGTGGATGCCTTGGCGGCACGGCCTTCTGTTTTGTTTCGCATACCGGCATTATCCAGCCTTGCGGGTTCCTGGATCTGAACTGCGGCGATATCACTCAAACCTCCTTTGCCGATGTCTGGTGGCATTCAGAAATATTTAACGCGCTTCGAAATTTCGACAACCTCAAGGGCAAATGCGGGGCCTGCGAATTCAAATCCGTGTGCGGCGGATGCCGCGCCAGAGCCTATGAGGCCACCGGCGATTACCTGGCCGAAGAGCCATTGTGCAGCTATACGCCCAAAAAACTTCAGAAGGCCAATTAATGACAATCTCGTAAAAAGTTCAAGATCAAGGCGCGCAAAATCCCGAGGAATGCAGCGTACTTAGCTGTACGTAAAATTCCGAGGGCTGGAAGCGCAACACAGATATTGGACTTCCAAGGAATTCGACAATATTTAATATTATTTTAGATGCTTTCGCTGCTGTCATTCCGAGCAACGAAAGTGACGAGGAATCTTGTTTGTTCAAGATTTCTCGCTGCCGCTCGAAATGACAATGCGGATGTTTTTTAGAGTTCCTTTCTGTAAAAATACCGCGTTAGCGGTATAAACCGCTTTTTACGAAGCCATCAATTAATGAAAAGATTAACCGGGGGGTGCTCTCTGAGAGGCTCTGTTTCCTGCTTAGATAGTATCCTTCCTTTTAATCCGGGATAGAGATGCAGCCTATTGATGCGTTGTCACCCGAGCAGCTTGCCGGTCAGCGGTTGATGGTGGGCTTTGACGGCACGGAGCTGACGGATGGCCTAAAATTTCAGATCGATACCCTAAAGGTGGGCGGAGTCATTCTGTTCGCCAGAAATATCCGCAGTCCGCAACAGATCCGTCAGCTGTGTGGGGCAATTCAGGATTATGCCGGGGCCTGCGGCCAACCGCCCCTGTTTATTGCGGTGGACCAGGAAGGTGGCGTAGTGGCACGGCTCAAGGCGCCGTTCACGGAGTTTCCCGGTAATTATGCCATGCGCGGCATTGAGGATGCGGTCGAATTCGCGGAAATAACCGCCGGAGAGCTTACTGACGTCGGCTTTAACATGAACATGGCGCCGGTCCTGGATGTCGCCCCCGAAGGCTTCGACAGCGTCAACGCCAAACGCATATTCGGACATGATCCGCAATATGTGGCCCGCATGGGGAGCACGGTGATCGGCCACCTGCAAAAAAACGGTATGATCTCAGTGGCCAAACATTTTCCAGGCATTGGCAGAACCACCCTA
The DNA here is from genome assembly GCA_018334555.1 of Desulfobacterales bacterium. GTDB lineage: Bacteria > Desulfobacterota > Desulfobacteria > Desulfobacterales > Desulfosalsimonadaceae > M55B175. Next base: position 13,174 of record JAGXLR010000024.1, on the reverse strand, counting down.
GATTCCCACTATGAGCTGCCGAGCCTGGACAGCCCCCTCCCCGAGCTTGAAGCCTATGATTTGATTCCGTTTAATACGGCCATTGCAAACGGTGTGGCCGGTATCATGCTCTCCCATATCCGCTATTCCCGTATCGATCCGGAGTGGCCGGCCAGTCTGTCCACAGAAATCGCCCATACCCTGCTTCGTCAACGACTCGGCTATAACGGCCTTGTGATTACAGACGATCTTGACATGGGCGCTGTTCGCAAGCATTATGATATCAGAACCGTTATCCGGCGGGTGCTTGGCGCATCCGTGGATATCGCCCTGATCTGCCACCCGGGCCCCAACATTGAAGCCGCCCGGGATCAGATATTGGCATCCACCTGCGGGGATGACGCGCTTTATGAGGCCGGGCGGGCCTCGGTCCGCCGAATGCTTGACCTAAAAACACGGTATACCAAGTCTCATGGTTCTTAAACTGATCGCCGGCGCCGGCATTCTATATGCGGCTTACTGCGGCCTGATTTTTCTGGCGCAGCGACCGGTCATGTTCCCCCGCTATATCATTCAGACCCCGTCCCGGCCGGACTTCTCCGATACATCGGATGAGGTTGTCTGGATTCCGACCGGTTTCGGGTCAGTGGAATCCTGGTTTGTGAAGCCGCAAACCGGGACCCCGCCTTTACCTGTGATGATCGTTGCCCATGGAAACGGAGAGTTGATTGATGACAACCTGGCAGAGGCTCGTTTTATGGCGGGACGCGGCATCGGGGTCTTGCTGGTCGAATATCCCGGATACGGCCGGTCTCCGGGACGTCCTTGCCTGGAAAGCATATCAAAAACGTTTACCACCGCCTATGATCTGATTGCCAAAAGGCCGGATGTGGATGCCTCCAGGGTGGTCTTCTTCGGGCGTTCGCTGGGCGGCGGCGCCGTCTGCGAGTTGTCCCGCCACAGACCGTCCGCCGCGATGATATTAATGGGCACCTTTACCGATACCCGTTTTTTTGTAAAACGGTATCTGGCTCCGGCCGGCCTCACCCGGGATCCATTCGAGAACCGGGAAGCCGTATCCGTCTATCCAAACCCGGTGTTAATTATCCACGGCCTCCGGGATGAAGTGATTCCCTGGCGGCACGGCAAAAGGCTTTATGAAGCCTCGCCAAACGCGGAAATGGTTTCCTATGACTGCGGGCACAACGATTTTCCCGTCGCCTACCGGGAAGATATCGTCGACTTCCTAAACCGTCATATCCTTCAAACAGCTTCCTCTGAGCGTTTAAGGGGGGAGTAAGTATATAATATAATCCCCGAAGTTCCTCAGAAACCGTTTAACCGGCTGCCGGGCGCAAGCGCCCCACCAGGAACCCATCAATCATGAGGCTGATAAAATGATGCCCCACGCATACCAGCAGCGCCTGGCCGTATTCCGGGAACAACGTGACCTGGAGAATAACCGACAGGGGCAGGGTCTTCTGAATCCCCATGAATAGAATGCTTTCCCGCTCCCCGGGAGGGATCTTAAGGAACCGAATGCTTGTCCATGCCGTATAGAGGAGCATGAGATGGAATGCGAATATAAGCAGAACGATGACGATCAGTTGGGCCCCGGATTCCAATACAACCGGCCTCGACTGGGAGATGCCCATCCAAACGATAACCAGGATAAGAAGCTGGTTGAACAGCTGAAACCGGTGGCTCTGCGACGGAATCCAGCGGGAAAACCTAAAACGGGCGGCAAGGCCTGCCAATAATGGAAGGACCACGAACAATCCGATCTTTGCCATAACTGCCGACTTGTCGATCACGATGGCCGCCTCTTTTCCCGTTATCCCGAGCAGAAGGGACAGGGATATCGGAATGGTGAGCACCGCCAGCATATTGGCAACCACGGTGATGACCAAAGCGTGGGCCATACGCCCCCCGGCGGCTCCGGTCATCACGACTCCGCTGCTCATCGTGGTCGGCATAACGGCGACAAGGAACAACCCGATCTTTATCGCCGTGCTAAAGGGGAGAAATTGAAGGGCTGCCGCGATAACCGGGGAGATGAGGAAAATCAGGATGAGGGCATGAACGGTTCCCTTGATATTGATGAGTCCAGCCCTGAGATGGGACGCATCGAGTATCAGTCCGGAAAAAAAGAATACCAGGAAGATGACCAGGTTCGGCCCGTGGTGCTGCTTGCACCACCTGCCAGCCTCAGCCGTCATCTCGGTCACATCCGCCAGTGTCACCACAAAAACCAGCGCCAAACCAGTCAAAAACCAGTACTTCTTAACCAAGGCCGGCAGTCCCATCCCATTTCCCCACGTTATAATTTTTTATTGCAGAGTCGATTCAAATCGGGTTAAAAAATATAAAATTTTTTATATATCAAGTCTAAAAAAAGACATCCACAAAGAATTCGCCAACATTGGACATTATTTTTCCCAGTTTAAAACCTGACGCAAAAGGTATGCTTCCGGTCCACGACAGGCCTGTCTTATGCGATTAAAGCGTCTTGAAATTTCGGGGTTCAAATCGTTTCCGGAGAAATCCGTTATTGATTTTCCGCCGGGCATTTCCGCTGTGGTGGGGCCGAACGGCTGCGGGAAGAGCAACATTTTTGATGCGATCAAATGGGTGATGGGCGAGCAGAGCATCAAGCAACTGCGCGGTAAATCAATGGGCGATGTGATTTTTGCCGGAACCGATCGGCGCCCGCCGACCAACCTGGCCGAAGTCTGCCTTATCCTGACAAATGACGGCACAAATGGCCCCGACGCCATCCGCCCCTATTCCGAGATCATGATAACGCGGCGGCTTTATCGATCCGGTGAAAGCGTCTACCTGTTAAACAAGCAGCCCTGCCGGTTAAAGGATATCCACAATATCTTTCTGGGCACCGGCATGGGGTCAAAATCCTGCGCAATCGTTCAGCAGGGAAATATCGGGGCGATAACTGAGGCCTCCCCGGAGGAGAGACGAAGTTTTATCGAAGAGGCGGCCGGTGTGATGCGGTATAAAACCCGTAAAAAGGAAGCCCTTCAAAAGGTGGAGACCACCCGCCGAAATCTGGATCGCCTAAACGATCTCATCAATGAGATTGAGCAGCAACTGGCCGGCCTCTATCAGGCAGCCAGTACCGCAAGGCATTATAAGGAATTGCAGGGCCGGTTAAAAGCGGCCGACATCCAGGTGGCCGTCCATTATTATCTGGTCTATGCGGAGCAGATTGAAAAAACCGAGGCCGAATTGGATCGGCTGTCCCAAAAAGATGCCGACGATGCCGACGCACTTGAAGAGTTAAACGCCCGCCTGGAGGCGCTGCAATCAGAAACCGAGGAAAAAAACAGGGCCATTTCGCGGCAAAAATCAGAGGCCAATGAAAAGCAGCGCCGGATGGACAAACTATCCTCGGAACTCGAATACCGGCAACAGGAAAAGGATCGACTGGCACAGGAGATTGCCGACCTGCGATCTTCCTACGACCGACTGGTGGAGAAGAATGAGAAACTGGATGCCGAAATTTCAGAGGAGGTGGAAAACGAAGAACGGTTGAACGCGGATATAAAAGCGATTCAGAAGACTATCGAGCAGGAAAACGCCAAAACGAAAGACATCCGCGGGCAGCTAAAAAGCGCCAATGAAAAGCTGGAGGAAAAGCAGAACCGGGTCATGGAGCTTTCCGCCTATAAGGCCAAGTATCAGAATATTTACCAGAATGCCCAGGCCAACAAGGACGATCTGAAAAAGCGGCTCAAACGCCTAATCAGCGATGAAACCGAAGCATCCAAGCGGGTCGAGGAGCTCTCCGGAACTGAATCCGAGACAAAAGAGCGTTTTGAAAGCCTCGGCCGACAACGCGACGGGCTTCGCACGCAGATCGATGAAGCGAAAAAGCGGCTTTCGGAAAAAAACGAGGCGCTCGGCAAACAGGTAAAAACCGTCAACACCCTGACCAATGAGCGAAGCAAGCTGCGCAGCCGATACGCGGCGCTTAAAAAAATGGAAGACAACTATGAGTGGTACAGGGACGGCGTGAAGGCCATTATGAAGGATCCGAAATCGGTTATCGGACAGACAGCGGAAAAAGGAGCAGCCATCCGGGGCACCATTGCCGACGCCGTCACCCCTGATGACGGCTATGAACTGGCGCTCGAGGCCTGCCTGGGTGAAGCACTGCAGTTTATTCTGGTATCGGACCGACAGACCGGCGTGGATTCGATCCTCTATTTGCAGAAAAATGATTTGGGCCGATGCGGATTCATGCCCCTGTATCCGGCCGGAGGTAAAGACGAGTCATCTCTGGGTGAGACCCCCGGGGCCGACTTCCTGATCCATCACCTATCCATCCAAAATGGATTTGAAGGGGCGATCCAACAGCTGGTCGGCAAAATGGTGGTGGCCGAGGATTTTGAAACGGCCCTTCAGATAAAAGAGGCCTCGCCGCATACGACGATTGTGACGAAGACCGGGGAGTTCATCTCATCAAACGGGGTGATGGTCGGCGGCAGCACCAGTAAGCTTACCGGCATCTATGAAAAAAAACACGAGATCCGGGAGCTTGATCATCGGATCAAGGAAATTGGCGCACGCATCACAGAGGAGGAGAAAGTCCAGGGCGAACTCGAAGATGGGATCCGGAAGCTTGAAACCCGGCTTCACGAAATGAATACGCAGCAGAAGACGATTGACGATGAGCTAAACCAGCTTGAAAAGTCTCTTTACAAAACCGCTGAACGGTTAAAGCACGCCCGCCAGCAGCATGAAATCATCTGCCTGGAAAAAAAACGGCTTGAAGGTGAAAAGACGGACATAGAAACCGAGATCGAAGCGCACGACACGGCGCTTGCGGCCGTCAAAAGGGATATCGCGGAAGCGGAGGCCGCGGTTAATGAAACCAGGCAGACGATCGATGCCCTCTCGGAAACCGTCAAGTCCCATGATCAGCATGAGATGGAGCTAAAGCTTGATATGACCAAACTTCAGGCTGAGCTCGACAGCTCCCGCTCGACGCTTCGCCGGCTTCGTAAATTCAGCGAGGACGGCGCCTCGCAGATCGAGAATATCAACGCCGACATTGAGGCGAAAACCGAGCGGCAGCATAGCGCTGAAGCATCCAGCAAAACACTGGAATCCCGGATTGCAAAAGAACGTGAGACGCTGGAAGCGATGAATCGGGACCTCAAATCCGAGCAAGACCACTATCAGTCGCTCCTAAAAGAGATAAAATCCATTGAAAGCACTATCTCCGATACCCAGCAGAACCTTACGAAAACCCAGGAAAAAAAACACCAGCTCGAGCTTGACCTGTCAAGATACAAAATCAACCAGGACAACGTGACCAACCGCTTTCTGGAAAAATATGCGGCCTCGTTTACCCAGTATGTCAATGAATACAAGGGGATGGTAAAAGATGCCGATTTTTCCATCGACCGTATTGAGGCCGAACGCACGGAGCTGAAAAAAGAAATCGAGTCGCTGGGTGAGGTGAACCTGGGGGCCATTGCCGCCTACGAAGAACAGAAGGCGCGCTACGATTTTTTTGTCGAACACCGCGACGACTTGGTGGGGGCCTTGAATGATTTGCAGAATGTTATCCAGAGAATCAATAAAATTACCCAGAAGCTTTTCATGGATTCATTTTCTGCGATCGATGAGAAGTTCAGGGAGCTTTTCCCCCGCCTGTTTGAAGGGGGAAAAGCCTGGCTGGTGCTGACCCAACCGAATAATCCCCTGGAAACCGGCGTGGAACTGATGATCCATCCACCGGGGAAAAAGTTGAGCCGTTTGAGCCTGCTCTCCGGCGGGGAAAAGGCGCTTTCCGCCATTGCCTTCATTTTCTCTATCTTCCTTATCAATCCCGCCTCCTACTGTCTTCTTGACGAAATCGATGCGCCGCTGGACGAGGTAAACATCCATCGGTTCAATGAGCTACTGAAAATCATCGGGGAGAAATCCCAGATTATCATGGTGACCCATAACAAAAACAGCATGGAATTCTCCGATATGCTCTATGGCATTACCATGGGCGAAAGCGGCGTCTCAAAAATCGTATCCGTAGATGTGGAACGGATCCTAAACGAGAAATCATCCACTGATAATACAGCCCAACCGGCAAAGGAGACCCAATGATCGAATTCGGCCTGAACCTGTTAGAGACGACGGCATCTTTCTTTGACCGGGTGCTTGCCCCTATGACCGATTTTTTGCCCGAAATCCTGGGGATCCTTGTCATTTTCTTACTGATACGCATCATCCGGCGCCTCCGTTACCGGCGCCGGATGAAAAAAAGTGCCGCACCGCCCCAAGGCGCTCTGGAAAAGACACAGGCAGGGGAGACAGCGGATGAAGCCGTTGAAACGCCGGAGGCCGTTCAAGAGGCTGAAGCAAAAGAGGCCGAAATCGAAACTGAAGAGGCCGTAGAGCCGCCCCCCACCCCGACGGATACGTCAACGCCGGCGGCCGAACCCATCGAGGCGCCAGCAGAAACCGCCCCGGCCCCTGAAATTGAAGAAGAAGAAGGCGTCGGTTTTTTTAAACGATTGAGAAACGGCCTTTCAAAAACCCGGAACGCTTTCTCCCGCCAGATCGAATCCGCCATTACGAGTGGGAGGGGCATAGATGACGAGGCGCTTGAACAGATCGAGGAGGCGCTGATAACTGCCGACGTCGGCGTCGACACAACCACTGAGCTGATCACGCGGCTGGCCAGATCCGCCCGGTCAATCGAGGATATGGAGGCCTTCAGGGATCTGTTGAAAACAGAAATGCGCTCGCTCATCGACTACGGCGAGCCCCCCGCAAGTTTCTCCAGGCCTTATGTCATCATGGTGGTCGGGGTCAACGGCGTTGGCAAGACCACGACCATCGGGAAGCTGGCGGCCAAATATCGATCCGAGGGCAAAAAAGTCGTTTTAGGGGCGGCGGACACATTCCGGGCCGCTGCCGTGGAGCAGCTCGAAATCTGGGCCGAACGCGCCGGCTCCGACATCGTCAAACACCGGGACAAAGCCGATCCGGCGGCAGTCGCCTATGACACGGTTCAAGCCGCGTTGGCCCGGGAGGCGGATATCGTCATTATTGATACGGCTGGCCGGCTGCATACGAAAGTCAATCTCATGGAGCAGCTGAAAAAAATCACGCGAACCATTGGACGGCAAATTCTTGACGCCCCCCATGAAGTCCTGCTGGTCGTCGACGCCACCACCGGTCAAAATGCGGTTTCACAGGCACAGATGTTCCATCAGGACCTGGGGGTTACGGGTATTGCGTTGACCAAGCTCGATGGTACGGCTAAAGGCGGAATTGTCCTTGGTATCAGCCATACGTTGAATATACCCATTCGCTACATCGGGATCGGCGAAAAAATTTCCGACCTTCAACCTTTTGACCCCCAGTTATTCATTGATGCCCTTTTGTAGTTCCTGGCGAGCCTTGATTCAAGAAGGCGTACAAAGTTGCCTGAAAACGGTTTGACAAAAAAATTTTGCCCCACCTCTATGATATGCCCCCCTTTTTCCATGATCAACTAACGCTTGAGTCTCTTCGTCCTGACTTAAGGGCCATGCTTCGGCAGATGCCATGATAATGGGGTTTTCAGTACATATTAATACAGTATCTTGATGCCTGTGTAATTTGAAAAGCAATGGACAAGGAGCTTAACAGGTCTTTATTTTAAAAAAAATTGAAAAAATCACATTTTATGTATTGACAAGGGGTAATGCCTACTATAAGGTTCCTAATAATCAGGGCTTTTTTAACCTTTAATTTTTAAAAAGGGAGGGAATCATGACAAAAGCAGAAATTGTCGAAAAAATGGCTAAAGATGCCGGTATTTCAAAGGTTGCGGCGAGCGCTGCGTTGAATTCTTTTATGGACGGCGTTACCAAAGCGCTCAAGAAAAAAGATGGCAAGGTTACCCTTGTTGGGTTCGGTACCTTTGCAAAAGTACGGCGCAAAGCAAGAACCGGACGCAACCCCCAGACGGGTGCACCGATCAAGATCAAAGCCCGCAATGTTGTGAAATTCAAACCGGGTAAAATGTTAAGGGAATCGATTTAAGTTTTTAGCCCGCTTAAATCTTTGAACGGCAGTGGTTTTCTTCTGAAAATCGCTGCCGTTTTTTTTATAATTCGGACGCTAATTCGTGTATCGCACGCTGAAATCCTGGAAATCCCCCTGATAGGATTCTTCGGTTATCTTGATATTGGTTACATGGGCAACGGGCGGACCCTTCCGGCACCATTCGATCATCTGATCGACCTTTGATACGTCCCCTTCTATCAAAGCTTCCACGTTGCCGTCGGTTTTATTGCGGACCCATCCGCATACGCCGATCTGTTCGGCCGCCCGCCACGTTTCCATTCGAAAATTCACCCCCTGCACGCGTCCCTTGATGACGGCACGGACTCTCTTTTTATCTGCCATAGCTTGCACCTCCTTAACAACAGGCTGGTTAAAACATTAAACACCATCCTACTGAATTCAAGCCAGGGGTCTCTGGTTGCCGGCAATACAACTTAAACAACGGCTCCCGAAATAAGCGTCTTGAATTCCGATTCATCTAAAATCGTAACGCCAAGCTCCCTCGCCTTGTCCGTTTTTGACCCCGGCGACTCGCCGGCGACGACATAATCGGTTTTTCGGCTGACGGAGCCGGTTACCTTCCCGCCGGCCGCCTCGATTCGTTTTCTGGCGTCTTCGCGGGTCATGGTTTCGAGCTTGCCGGTCAGCACAAATGTGCGACCCGTCAGTTCCCCGTCCTGGAGTAACTCAGACGCTGAGGTCCGGATCACGACGCCGTTTTCAAACATGGCCTGAACCGTCGCGAGGTTTTCCCTGCGGCTGAAGAATTCGGCGATACTGGCCGCCACCACCGGCCCGATGCCGTCTATCGCTTCAAGTTCTTCCCGGCTCGCCTCTGCCAGTTGATCCAGGCTTCTATAGTTGGCGGCAAGGATGGCGGCGGTATGCTGGCCCACATGGCGAATGCCAATGGCATACAGAAACCGGGAGAAAGGGACATCCTTACTCGCCGCGATAGCGTTGACCAGATTCTCTGCGGATTTGTCCCCCATTCGTTCCAGTTGGCGAAGCCCCCCCCAGGACAACCCGAAAATATCCGCATACGAGCGCACGTAGTTTTTTTCAACCAACTGATCAATCAGTTTATCGCCCAGTCCATCGATGTCAAAGGCCGCCTTGGAAGCCAAATGCTTGATATTCGCCTTTAGCTGGGCGGGACACGCCACGTTGATGCATCGGGTGATCGCCTCTTCGTCCCGAACCGCCCTTGCCCCGCAAACCGGACAGGCCCCGGGCATTTCAAAAGGCCTTTCCGAGCCGTCCCGGACGGATTTAATCACCTTTACCACCTCCGGAATCACGTCCCCCGCCCGCTGCACGAATACCTGGTCCCCGATCCGGACGTCCTTTTTCTTGACCTCATCCTCGTTGTGAAGCGAAGCCCGGCTGACGGTTACCCCCCCGACATTGACCGGCTCCAGATGGGCGACGGGGGTGAGCGCGCCGGTTCGCCCCACCTGGACCCGGATGTCAAGGACACGGGTCCGTTCCTGAAGCGCCTCGAATTTGATGGCAATGGCCCATCTCGGGCGTTTCGAGGTGGTGCCGAGCCGCTGTTGGTAGGAGAGCCGGTCCACCTTGACCACCATGCCATCGATCTCATAGGAGAGCGAGAGCCGCTTCGCGTTTAAATATTCGTAGTATTCGAGAATCTCCGGAAGGCCGATTTGATAACGGATCAGCGGATTGATGCGGAATCCGAAGCCTTCCAGCCCGCGGAGGACCTCGGCATGCGAATCAGCGGCGGTAAGCGCCGGGGCGGTGCCCACACCGTAGACAAAGATTTCCAATGGCCGCCGGGCAGTAATCCGTGAGTCGAGCTGGCGGAGGGAGCCGGCAGCAGCGTTTCTCGGGTTGGCAAAAAGGGGCTGGTTCTCAGAGAGCCGACGCCTATTAAGGGCTTCGAAATTGGCCTTGGAGATGATCACCTCGCCCCTTACTTCGAGAAGCGCCGGCGGCGGTGTTTCGCCCGACGAATCGATCACCAGCGGTACCGAAGAGATGGTCTTGATATTGGGGGTGATAACCTCCCCGACTTCCCCGTCCCCACGGGTTGATGCCATTGACAGCCGGCCGTTTTCATAGACCAGCTCGACCGCCACGCCGTCCAGCTTGGGCTCTGCGGTATAGCGGATATCCTCGGCGGTATCGAGTGAGCGCTTAACCCGTTTGTCGAATTCTAAAATTTCAGAATCGGAGAAACCTTTATCAAGGCTCAGCATGGGAATCGAATGGGCCGCACTGTCAAACTTCTCAAGCGGCTCAGAGCCCACGCGGGAAGAGGGGGAATCGGGTCGGGCGAGTTCGGGATGGGATTGCTCGAGGCCAATGAGCTCCTGCATCATCCGGTCATACTCGGTATCTGAGATTTCCGGATCATCCAGAACAAAATACCGGTAGTTGTGCCGATGCAGCTCCCTGCGCAGGAATTCGGCGCGCTCTTCGGTTTTGGGATCAACGCCGTTTGCCATCAAGGCGCCCCTTCTGCTTCGAATATGGCGGGTAGATGTTGACAGACCCGGTCTCGGCTATTTTTAAAGCCCCTGTCGGAAAAGCCGGGCGTCCATTCGCCGCTGGAGAGCCCATCGGAAACTACCAGCAGGCATCCGAGTGCGACCGAACGATAATTCGAAACGGTAAACAGGGCGGAAGCCTCCATCTCCACTGCCAGAACCCCCTGTGAGCGGTAACGGGCGATTTTTTCCGGCGTCTCCTGAAAAAGCCCATCCGTGCTCCACACGGCGCCGGCATGGGTTCTCGCCCGGGTGATATCCATTGCGGCCCGCAGATTTTCCTGAATAGCGGGATCCGGTAGCGAACCCCCCGCCCCATTTAAAAAATAACACCCCGAGGTGCCCTCATCAATCTTTGCCTTGGTCGGTATAACGAGGTCGCCGATGGCCACATCAGGAGAAATGGCGCCGCACCAGCCGTAGCAGACAATTTTCTCAACCCCCCACGCGATCAGATGCTCGAGCAATGCCACAGCATAGGGCGCCCCCATGAAGGGGCCGATCACCGCCAAGTCCCCCCGCCAATACAATCGGCTCATCAACACCCGGCGGGAGGTCTTCCCATCCATATCTAACCGTTTTCGGATCGCCTCCAAATCTGCGGGATGGCTGACCATTAGGGCTTGAAAGCCCGGGTACAGGCCGGTGGGCGCACGAAGCGGCTTTATTATGCCATTGGTTGAATCCATAGGCAGACGGCCAAAAAACAGAAGCGATTCATTTATTCGGGTCCACCCGGCCGGTCAGCTCCTCTTTTACTTCGTCAATTATCTCGTAGAGCCACATGACATCCTCTATGGTAAGGCGTCCGGCCTTTGCCGGTCGCCTTTCGGTGCCGTCTTTTTTCATCAGGATGCGGGGCCCGATCTGTAGCTTGGGTTCGCCCTCCCCGTACTGATTGATCGATATATGAAGGCCTGTATCCTCGTTTTTCCATTCTTTGATCATTTTGTCCTTTTCGGGGTCATAGCCGGCCATATAAATGCTTCCTCCGTATATAATGATATTAGGTTGAAATTCGGGAAAAATCCGCCAACAGGGCAAAAAGCCGGGATATCTGGTTCAGGAGCGCCAATCGGTTCCGACGAACCGCAGGATTCTCCGTCATAACCAGGACATCATCGAAAAATCGATCCACGGCGGTGCGCAATGTGGAAACAGCGGTAAACGCCTCGTCGATCTCCCCGGCTTCCAACAGCTGTTTTACCTTATCCCTAATGGCGTTGAAACGATCGAACAACACCGTTTCCGCCTCGTATTCGAAGCGCGTCGGGTCCACCGAGGCGCTTTCGGTATCCGCGGGATCGGCCTTTCGGATAATATTGACCACGCGCTTGAATCCGAGGGCCAGGGTTTCAAACTCCGGCTCGGCTTTCAACCGCTCGAGCGAGCGGGCCTTTTCGGCAACGATCGGGAGGGCGTCGTTTTCGGAGACAGCGAGCGTTGCCGAAACAGCGTCCCTGCTGGCGCCCTCGGATTCCAGAATATGGGAGAGCCGTTGCATCAGAAACGCGGCAATTTGTCCGAACGCCTCTTCAAAAGGGGTATGGGGCTCGATATCGGCGAAGCTCGAGAGGCCCATCCGGACCAGTTCGTTTACGGAAACCGCCAGAGCGTTTTCGATAACAGTTTGAAGCAGGCCTATGCCCTGCCTTCTCAGCGCATAGGGGTCGGAGGCGCCGGACGGGATCAGCCCGATCAGAAAACATCCACAGATGGTATCAATTTTTTCGGCAATACTTAGAAGAGCGCCGGCAAATGTTTCCGGAAGCCGGCCGCCGGAATAGACGGGCCGGTAATGATCCTCTATGGCTTGGGCCACCACTTCCGCCTCACCCGCGGAGCGGGCATAAATACGTCCCATAATCCCCTGCAGCTTGGGAAATTCATTCACCATATGGGATACCAGGTCGGACTTGCTGAGCCAGGCGGCCCGGTCCAGGGATTTTGCCGTCTCCGCATCCAGCCTCAAGCGGTCGGCAAGCCCGGCGGAAACGGTGCGGACCCGGCTGACCTTGTCATAAACGGAGCCCAGGTCCGCCTGGAAGAGGACATCTTTAAGCCTGTCGGTCATCTCATCAGGCGAGAGCCTCAGATCCGTTTTGAAAAAGAACCGGGCATCCTCCAAGCGGGCCTTGAGCACCCGCTCATGGCCGCGTTTCACCAGATCCATGTCTTTTGCCAGGGTGTTATTGACCGCCAGAAAATACGGCATCACCCGGTTATCCGGATCCACGACGGCAAAGTAGCGCTGATGTTCCCGCATGGCGGTAACCAATACCTCGCGGGGAAGCTCGAGAAACCGGTCTTCAAATCTGCCCAGGATGGTCGCCGGATACTCAATCAGATGCGTTACGATATCTGCGAGCTCCGGATCGGAGAGCACACTGCCGTTAATACGGCCAACGGCCTCCGCCATTTGCTTCTCCATAAGCCGCTTGCGCTCATCAATATCGGCAATTACCCAGGCCTCGCGCAATGCGGACAAATACTGCCCGGGCCCCGAGAGCTTGATTTTTTTGGGATGGAGAAACCGGTGGCCGAAGGTATAGCGGCTGCTTTTAATGTCGCCCACGATTTTCCCCTAGATCGGAAGAGCACAC